>CAWUUZ010000144.1:0-7171 GCA_963925745.1 uncultured Pseudomonadales bacterium | reverse complement strand
ATCAAATCCCGCAACGAACTGTTGACCAGCTCAACCGAAATAGGCTTGCCAGTAAACTGAGAATTGGCCACCACACGCTTCAGTGCACCTTCCAATTCTCGTACGTTAGACCGCACCAACCGCGCGATAGACAAACCCGCGTCGTGGGGCAAACGCACACCGGTTTGTTCTGCCTTTTTCATCAAAATAGCGGCACGGGTTTCTAGATCGGGTGGATCAACCTGAACGGTTAGACCCCAGCTAAAGCGCGACTTTAACCGATCTTCGACACCATCTATCTCTTTATGGAAACGGTCACAGGTAATAACGACCTGCTGATTGCCATCAAGCAGGGCATTGAGGGTATGAAAAAACTCTTCCTGAGAGCGGCCCTTGCCGGCAAAAAACTGAATATCGTCGATAAGCAGTGCATCAAGGCTACGGTAAAAGCGCTTAAACTCGTCAATCGCATTGCGCTGCAGTGCCTTAACCATGTCCTGCACAAAGGTTTCTGACGGCAAATACATCACCCGCGCCGAAGGTTTGTTGGCCAAAATACTGTGACCAACAGCGTGCATGAGGTGTGTTTTACCCAAACCGGAACTGCCATAGATAAAGAGTGGGTTGTTTGCACTGCCTGGATTCTCTGCTACCTGCTGCGCTGCAGCCAAGGCAAACTGGTTAGACGAACCCTTTACAAAGGTCGAAAAATTATATTGGGGATTCAAATAGGTATCTAACCGAGGTGCACTGCCGCCAGCCTCGAAGCCTTCCAGAGGGTCATCTTTAAAAATGAGGTCGACCTGCTCTGGAACCAGGTTACCCATGACCCGATCACGAGGCTGTTGCGGTTCATATTGGGTAGGTTCAACACCCAAACTCTGCCCGCCAAACACAGCACCACCGGTTCTAGGACGTGCCAATTCATTACGCTGACCCAGAACGATCCGAAAATCTGCACCCGCCAATTGATTCACAATGGCGTGTATCTGTTCTAAATATTTGTCCTTGACCCAATCCATGACAAAACGATTGGGCGCACTGATCACCAACTGTGTGTTGTCTTCTTCTACCTTAAGTGGTCGCAACCAGGTATTAAATTGTTGCAAGGGCACACTTTCTTGCAACTGATATAGGCATTGCTGCCAGAGGTCTCCAGACACGATGTCATTTTTCCTTAAACGGTAAATAGATAAAACAGTAACCACGCTGCCAATGAGGTAGCACTTATCACCTGATAATAGCCGCAGTTTAACCTGTTACGTCGATTTTATCCACAATGGATATTGAAAGTTATCCACAGATTTATGGAACTTAAAAAACCATATCTATCAATGGTTTATCTTACTTACCTAATAGTTTTCCTCAGGGTTATCCAACTAACATATTGAAATAAAAACAATTGTGTATAACTGGCAGACAACCCTCTGCACAAACTAGCGCATAACCTGTGCATAAAAAGGCCTGTGGATAACTGCCTGTTTTATCCACAATCTCTCACGGCTTATCCCCAGCCCGCACAGGGGCCTTACGCCCTGTTTATAGTCTCTTGAATCCATGATAAACAAAGGGTTACAGCAAACTATCCACATAAAAAGGCCTGCTTAATAACAGTAATAAATCTAATACAATATAGTTACTTAATAACTTAACTTACTTATTAAGCTATTCAACCTTAGAAACACAGCCCAAACAAAAAAGATCAAAACAGGTTCTGCTATGACAGTGTAAATGCCACCTCAGATCGCTCTATCCAGCCACTGTAAAACACGGATATCCCGCCCTATTCACGAAACGGCAGACATCTGGATGACTAAAAACCGGTATTCCATACCAGGTACAGCTGTCGATACAGCAACAGGCGATACCGATCGTAAAAAATAATGTAGAGAACAATCGCTTGTAGCGCCCACAGTCTGTATGATCTCGCCGCTCGTATCTAACAACTGCCCATTGGGAAGTAAATACC
The DNA here is from genome assembly GCA_963925745.1 of uncultured Pseudomonadales bacterium. Lineage (GTDB taxonomy): Bacteria > Pseudomonadota > Gammaproteobacteria > Pseudomonadales > Natronospirillaceae > CAJXZL01. Next base: position 5,223 of record CAWUUZ010000144.1, on the reverse strand, counting down.
CAGAAAGGCCAAACTATCTGCAATTTATTGGAGATAGCCGTTGTATACGTTGAAAAAAATCTATAGAATCTGCCCTCCAATTTTTTGTGTTAGCGCCCGTTATTTGCGCTAACGAACGTAACTTGTATTTTTTTGGTGAACTGACATGAAAAGAACTTTTCAACCTAGCGTAATCAAGCGTAAGCGTACACACGGTTTCCGTGCTCGCATGGCAACAGCTAACGGCCGTGCAGTATTGTCACGTCGTCGTGCAAAAGGCCGTCACGAACTTACCGTTTAATTCCGGTGAATAGTGGGCTACACGGCTATTCCCGGGATCAACGTCTGTTGACTCCTGGGGATTTTCGTACCGTATTTAACGGTAAAACCACCCGGGCAGCCTGCCCAGAATTGCTTTTTATTGCCCTTCCTACTGATCGTCCCAAGTCCCGCATTGGTTTTGTTTTTGCCAAGAAGCACATAAAACATGCTGTCCAGCGCAACCTCATACGTCGTATTTGCCGAGAACATTTTCGTCTTGCAGAACAACGTTATGCGCACAAAGACATCATCGTGTTAGCGAGAAAGGGTGCCGCTGAGTTGGATCGTAAGAGCATCAACACCCTTGTTCGTAAAATGCTCGCCAAGCTTGATACCCGCCTATTACAAGAACAGGCCAAATAGTCATACCCAGTTGCTTCACAATTGAGACAAACTCCCCTCTTTTATTAAACCAGCTGAACTACAATTGTACGACCCAATGACCCGCTGTCTGTACCGTTACCCCTCATTGAGCGGCTGTCGGGGCATACAATCTTTGAAACCCCATAAAATTGATGTGCCTAACAGGCTTATTTAACGTTTCTGGTGGAAAAAAACCTTCCTAGCGGTTAGCATAACGCCTCTTTTTTGCCCACCAAATGAACAGGCAACCTAAACAGAATGGATATTAAACGAATTGCATTATTTGCTTCACTGGGCGTCATCACCTATTTGATGCTTCAGCAGTGGAACCAAGACTTTAACCAGCCCGTTGCGCAGTCCTCTAGTCGTGTGACAACAACCACGGTTTCCGACCTACCCACAGTGGCTACTGACGCTGCTGTACCCTCGGCTGGCTCATCAGTGGGCGACATTCCTGTTAGTGCCTCAGAGCCAACTGCAGCACCGGCTCCCGTCACAGCAGCTTTGAATAACCCCAAGGGTTATATCAACGTGAAAACGGATACCCTGGATATTCAGATTAATTTGGTCGGTGGCGATATTGAGTATCTTGCACTGCCTACCTATCCCTTGACGCTTGATTCGCAAGACCAACCCTTTGTTTTGCTTGAAAACAATTCACGTCGCCAATTTATGGCACAGAGTGGTTTGGTAGGAAAAAATGGGCCTGACAGTCAAAGCACACGTCCAACCTACCGCGCAGCTCAAACGGATTATGTGCTGTCAGGTGACAGCCTTGATGTTGTATTGCAGCTAGAGCAAGACGGCGTGCGCTACCAGAAGATCTTTACCTTCACACGCAGCCTTTACGTCATAGACGTGACCTAGAAAATTGACAACCTTTCAAACGCTGAGTGGTCGGGTAATCTTTTTGGTCAGCTAAAGCGTGACAAGAGCGGTGACCCAACCTCTACCGGTGGCATTGGCATGAGTTCAGCCCTGTCGTTTGCACGAACAACGGTTGATACCCGCTACGAGAAAATTCAGTTTGGCGACATCGATGATGGTGTACCTAACTACAACAACCAGGGTGGCTGGATTGCCTTTATCCAACACTACTTTGTGAGTGCTTGGATTCCGAGCACCGATGCAGAGCACACCTATTATCTAAAATCAGCGGCTAACGACCAGTACCGTGGTGGTTTCAGTACCCCAGCCATTACCATTGCACCGGGCGATTCAGCGACCCTGTCAGCAACCCTCTATTCAGGTCCTAAAAACCAGCAGCGTCTTGCAGTCGTTGCTGAGAACCTAGACCTCAGTGTGGATTACGGTTGGTTATGGTGGGCAGCACAGCCCATATTCTGGCTTCTGACTAAGATTCAATCGGTTGTGGTGAACTGGGGTTGGTCCATCATCCTGTTAACCGTCACCATTAAAGCTTTGTTCTTCCCGTTGACGGCTTCAAGTGCCCGTTCAATGGCCCGCATGCGTAAGTTTTCTCCCAAGATGCAGCAGTTGCGTGAGCAGTTTGGCGAAGACAAAAACCGCATGAGCCAAGAACTCATGAAGCTGTATAAGAAAGAAAAGATCAATCCAATGGGTGGTTGTCTGCCGATCTTTATTCAGATGCCGGTCTTTATTGCCCTCTATTGGGTACTGATGGAAGCGGTTGAATTACGTCAGTCTCCTTGGATTTTCTGGATCTATGACCTTTCGGTTAAAGACCCTTATTTCATTCTGCCTATTCTGATGGCGGCCTCTATGGCGTTCCAGATGAGCTTGACGGCACAGCCGAACATGGATCCCATGCAAGCCAAGATGATGAAGATGATGCCTTGGGTGTTTGGTGTGATGTTCCTGTGGTTCCCTTCTGGTCTGGTATTGTACTGGTTGGTCAACAACCTGATTTCCATTAGCCAGCAGTGGATGATTAACCGACAAATAGAACGCGCTGACAACAAAGTGGTCTAATCTGTCGGAACCACAGAAATCCTCGCGCTGCGGGGATTTTTTTTGTCTGCCACTTTACCCAGAATAGCGGCCTTTGGAGGCAGAAATGCGCTGCGCTGCTTGTGACCAGAGCGCTGCACCATTAACATGCACCCAACCGTTTATGAGGATACCGCTATGTCTGATACAGCAACGATTACAGCCATTGCCACTGCAACAGGACGCGGTGGTGTCGGTATGGTTCGCGTATCTGGCTCCCGTGCCGCTGACATTGCCAAAGCCATGCTGGGTTTTGTTCCTGAGCCTCGAAAAGCCCACTTTGCTGACTTTCTCGATGCCGATGGCCACCCCATTGACCAGGGCATTGGCTTGTTTTTTCAAGGCCCCCATTCCTTTACGGGCGAGGACGTCTTTGAATTACAGGGACATGGCGGACCCGTGGTTTTGGACATGCTGCTACAGGCAGTGGTCAATCAGGGTGCTCGACTTGCGCGTCCCGGTGAATTTTCAGAACGGGCGTTTTTAAACGATAAGATGGATTTGGCCCAGGCTGAAGCGGTTGCGGATTTGATCGACGCCGTATCAGAACAGGCTGCCAAAAGCGCCCTGCGCTCCATGCAAGGCGCCTTCTCACTTGCCATCAACAGCCTGGTCGATGCCCTGATTCAGCTGCGGATCTATGTCGAAGCAGCCATCGATTTTCCAGAAGAGGAAATTGACTTCCTAGCCGATGGCAAAGTAGCCGGTGACCTAGACCGTATTCGCCAACAGTTGGCTAAGGTCATGGTCGAGGCCAACCGCGGCAGTCTGATGCGTGATGGTATGAAGGTTGTTATTGCGGGTCGTCCCAATGCCGGTAAATCCAGTCTGCTGAACATGTTGGCCGGTAAGGACAGTGCCATTGTGACGGCTATCGCAGGTACCACCCGAGATGTATTGCGAGAGCACATACACATTGATGGCATGCCGCTACACATTATCGATACAGCGGGCTTAAGAGAAACCGATGATGAGGTCGAGCTAATCGGTATTCAAAGGGCCTGGACAGAAATTAAGGAAGCCGACGTTGTTCTATTGATGGTCGACAGCACCGAAAACCCGCCACACCGCGCCGAGGCGATTTGGCCAGAGTTTGTGTCTCAGTTGCCCGCCAATGAACGCATCACCATTGTACGTAACAAGTGTGATCTGTCGGATGAAACACCCGGACTCTGTGTGTTGGATGGACAGAACACCCTGTGTTTGTCGGCCAAAAATGCACTGGGTGTTGACGATCTGAGAAACCACCTCAAGCAGATCATGGGTTATGAGTCCCAAACAGAAGGCGGCTTTATTGCGCGCAGAAGGCATCTGGTTGCTCTGGAACAGGCAAACCAAGCCTTAATCAATGGTGACGAACAGCTTCGTGGCTATGGTGCAGGCGAGCTGCTTGCAGAAGATCTGCGTGTCGCCCAGAATGCACTCAGTGAAATAACGGGCGCCTTTACCTCAGACGATTTGCTGGGCAAGATTTTTTCCAGTTTCTGTATCGGTAAATAGACCCGATTGGATGTCTCTTAGCCCCGCGCAACTGCAGCGAAGCCTGTGTGGCTCTGGTTGTTGACAGACCAGGCGCAAGGAATCAGCAGTGTGGGGCTGTCACAGCATTCGCCCCTCATCTACACTGCATATCTGACGGATCTATGTGAGGGACAACCATGCCATTGCCACGTTATTGCACCACAGCAGAAGAAGCCGTATCGGTTATACAGGACAATGAGCAGGTCTGGCTCCATGGCATGGCTGCTACTCCCAAGTTGCTCTGCGATGCCCTCGCAGTACACGCACTGAAACGAACTGGCATTCAACTCCTACACCTCCACAGCGAAGGCATCGAAGCCCTCTGTGACCCTAAGTTAAAGGGCCATGTTTTTCACCGCTGTTATTTTATGGACCACTATACCCGCAACCTGATCGCTATCGGCATGGCAGACTATGCCCCGGTATTTTTGTCAGAGGTGCCCAAATTATTCAAACAGGGCATTCAAAAGATCGACACCGCCTTGATACAGGTATCGCCACCCGACAAACATGGTATTTGCTCGCTCGGAATCTCGGTTGAAGCCACTCGGGCTGCCTGCTTGGTGGCGGGTCGCATTATTGCCCAGATAAACCCCAATATGCCCAGAACCCATGGTGACAGCTTTATCCACCTTGATGACATTGATATCGCCTTTGTTGCCGAGGCGCCCCTGTCGGTGCATCCCATTATTACCCCCGATGACACAGCACGCGCCATCGGAAAGCAGGTTGCCTCGCTCATCGAAGACGGCTCCTGTCTGCAAATGGGCATTGGTGCCATACCCAACGCCGTGTTGAATGAATTGGGTGACCACCAACATCTGGGCGTCCATACCGAGATGTTTTCAGACGGTGTGATCAACCTGCTTGAAAAAGGCGTCATTGATAACAGCCGCAAAAAAATTCACCCCGGCAAGGTCGTGACGGGCTTTGTGATCGGTAGCCAACGCCTGTATGACTTTGTAGACGACAACCCTGAAATTGCCTTTTTAGACATTGAATATGTCAACGACACCGTCAACATTCGCCGAAATACCCAGGTGGTTGCGGTCAACAGTGCCATTCAGG
>CAWUUZ010000143.1:0-3235 GCA_963925745.1 uncultured Pseudomonadales bacterium | reverse complement strand
CCCGTGGCTGACAATATTATTGAATCTGTGCGAGAAGCCTTACAGCTGCTAGGTACTAGCGTCGAACAGGGCGATCTTTTTAACCCCTTAACGGCTTCAAAGACCTTTCGGTTCAGCATGAATGATGTCGCAGAGACGTTGATTTTTCCTGCCTTGATTACCCATATTCAGAAGTCTGCACCCAATATCAGTTTGACCAACTTCGCGCTTGAACGTCGGGACATTGCACAAGAATTGGCGTCGGGTGCGGTAGATTTCGCCATCGACGTGCCCCTGTTGGCTGACCCTATGCTCTGTCATCAACCCCTGTTGCAGTCTCATTATGTTTGCGTGGCGCGCCATGACCATCCACGGGTGAACGACTTGATGACCACAGAGCACTATGTGGCACTCAACCACATTTTGGTGTCGAGTAGGCGCAGTGGATTGGGGCATGTGGATATCGCATTAAATGCACTCGGCTTACAACGCAATGTGCAGCTACGGGTAAACCATTATTTGAGTGTTCAAAACATTGTTGCGCAAAGCGATTTGGTAATGACCATACCCCGCGCACTCGCCGTTCAAATGAACCTTAAAGTCGTGGATTTGCCCTTTGAAATGCCCCCAGTCGACTGGCATCTGTATTGGCACAGAAGCGCAGACCGTGACCAGGCCAATGCGTGGATGCGGGGTGTGATCATCAGGCAATTTGAGCTGAGCGCTCGCATAGCGACAAGACCGGGTTAAGGCCTGTTATTGAAGTGAGTGTGATAGCGACGTAGTTGAGAGTAGTTGCGAGTAGTTGCTAGTAGTTGCGAGTAGTTGCGAGCCGCTAAGCCCTCTCTGGCGTTACTCTTGACGATGCGCTCTTGGTAGATACTTTAACAGTGCCGCCTGCAGTTTTGCAGGTGCCTCAGGTTTAGTAATGTAATCATCCATTTTGGCTGCAAGGCATTTTTCTTTGTCACCCTTCATGGCATTGGCGACGTGCTCAAAATTACCAGCGGACCGATACGGTTAATGGTACCGCTTAAAGACATCCATTCCGTGGTACCAACCCGCAACTATCTGTCGGCACCGGCACTGTCGTTTTATCGAGTCGAAATTCGTTATGGAACGCACAGGACAGTGCTGATCTCCCCAGAAAACCTTGAAGCCTTCACCCATGATCTGGGATGGGGTGACGGCAGCGGCTATTTAGTGGCTGAGCCATGAAGAGGGTCTGATTGCACCAAATCACAATAGATTGATCTGAAGCTTTAGGGCGCGGCCTATAGGCCTATATACCTTTCTTTTAAATCGTTAGAATACCGCTAACGCGCACTACAGGGTTCAAGAACCAATGCTGTCAACAGTGGCTATCTGGTATCAAAGAGCGACAGATCAGGGTTTTGGTCCAGCGATTGATGCGCTCAATGAATTGTATTCTGAATAGCAACTGTTCTAACAGGGAGTAACACCATGAATCCGCGCAGTCCTAAGGTTGACGCAATTGAAGCAAAGGCAAAGCATTGGAATTCTGAAATTGATGCCTTGAGATCCCTGCTGCTCGATTGCCAACTCGATGAAGACCTCAAGTGGTTTCAACCCTGTTTTTCCTATCAAAAAACCAATCTCATCATCTTAGGGCGGCTAAAAGAATACTGCTGTCTGTCTTTTTTTAAGGGCGTCCTATTAAAGGACCCAAAGGGCATCCTGCACCAGCCCGGTGAGAACACCCAGTCTGCACGCATCATAAAATTCACCAGCACGGCTCAAATCCTTGAGATGGAACCGACCATCAGGGCTTATGTCGCAGAAGCGATTGAAGCCGAAAAGGCAGGGCTGAAAGTTGAATTCAAACAGAGTACTGCACTGGTTTATCCCGAAGAATTCCAAAACAAACTCGATAGTATGCCGGCCTTAACAACGGCCTTTGATGCTTTAACACCTGGCCGACGCCGCGCCTATAACCTGTTTTTCTCGTCTGCCAAGCAAGCAAAAACCCGAGAGGCTCGGGTTGAAAAGTGCTTACCTAAGATTTTGGAAGGTAAGGGGATTGATGAGTAGCAGCCTGTGGCGGCTTTATTGAAAATTAAAATTTCCGAATGAGAACAACACCCATTGCGATAAACACCACACCCAGAATCCGCCAGATATTGATTTCATGGACGTTATAGCCAACCGCGCCATAATGATCTAAAACCAATGAAGCCCCAAGTTGACCTGCAATGACGACTGCAACCAGGGTTGTTGCGCCCAGTTTTGGCGCAAAGAAAGCCATACTCGTCACAAAAAACGCCCCCAACAAGCCACCTGACCATACCCATAGGGGTTCCGCTTTTAATTGGGCGAACGCAGGCCAGGGTAGACGTAGGCTGGTATAAACGGCAAACAGGGCCAGGGTGCCAATTAGGAACGACATGCTTGCCGCCCAGAGCGCATTGCCACCGGTTCTTGCCAACTGAGCGTTAATGCCAGCCTGTAAGGGAAGTATGGAGCCAGCAATTAATACGATAAAGACATTTATCCAGAGCATAGAGACTCCATGACGGGTATAGATTGCGCATTTTTAGCCTGTTTCTTGACTCTGTTTCATTAAAAAAAAGGGATATTGCTATCCCTATTCAATGATGAGCCAGTTTCGCCTAAAGCTGCTCAACTCAGTTTATAGTGCACCCGTTTTTCTGGGTGCTTTATGACAGTGTCTCGCTACCTACTATTTACGATTCACAGCCGTTGGTTCATTGATTTTTGCCTTTTTGGCAAGGGCGTCAAAAACAGCGTTAAAGGCAGGTCGGTTAATATATTTTCCGGCGCCTTTTACTGCGTTAAGTTTCCCATTTGCCCAAACCACTTTGCCCCTACTGATCGTATGACTTGGAATGCCCTTAACAGTTCGGCCTTCAAAAATATTGAAGTCGATATTTTGATGGTGTGTTTTTGCCGATATGGTACGGCTTGCTTCAGGGTCCCATACAACCAGGTCAGCATCAGCACCAACGCTGACAGACCCTTTGTTGGGGTACATGTTGAATATCTTTGCTGCATTGGTTGAGGTAACAGCAACAAATTCGTTCATCGTCAATCGACCGGTATTCACGCCGGCATCCCACATCACTGCCATGCGGTCTTCAACGCCAGCAGTTCCATTTGGAATCTTGCTGAAATCGTCTTTTCCTGCAGCTTTTTGATCGGCACAGAAGCAGCAGTGATCCGTTGCCGTTGTTTGCAGATTGCCGCTTTGAAGTCCATCCCAGAGTGCTGCTTGGTG
>CAWUUZ010000142.1:0-3780 GCA_963925745.1 uncultured Pseudomonadales bacterium | reverse complement strand
ATGTTATATCGATTAGTAAAAACACCTGAGGCTTTTCGGGGTCAACAGGCAAAACCGTCTGCTAGACCAGAGTCTGTTTAGTGAACCCTGGGTTTGAGTTGTTGTAAGAGCATCTGAACCTCTTCACTAAAAACGGTTCTATGTTCATCTTCAAGCGCCTCGCGCTTGGCGTCCTGTAAACGGCGTTCAATTTTGGGTAACGCGCTTCGTACCTCATGGGTATCAAAGTGCGATACAGCATCATGCAACTGGTTGATCATGGTGTAGGGGGCGGTGCCGCGTTCAGGTTGACCCAGATTGTCCAACAGTACCTTGAGGCGAATGGCACCCTCAGAAATGTTCATTTCCTCTCGCAATAGGGTATGACAAATCACCTGTAGGCTTTCAATAATGTAGGCCTGTGTCTCCACTCGTTTCTGTTCGGCATCTGCCCTTCTCTTCGCTTCTTCGGCCTGTAACCGCCACACCTTGCGCCACAGATACAGCGCAACAGTGCTCAAAATGACGATCAGTATGAGTGCGAATGCGATAAACCATGGGTTCATTCCTGATACCCTCCATTGGGATCTCTGAGTGCCGCAAGCTGTTCGCGGGTAATGATATTGCAGCTCTCCGTTAGGGGATCAAACACCAATACCAGACGCTTTTTCTCTAGCTGTGTACGGACCTGATAGACCTTGTCTTCGAGGCTGTATTGGGTGTCGAATTGGTCCATACCCTGCTGGGTGATGTAGGTTTCAATGACACCGGTAAGGGTGTCAGCTTGCAGTTGTTCAAAAGGAATAATCATCGGGTATTGGGGTTTCTCTGTAGGCTGCAAATCTATAACGAAAAAAACGGGTCCACGCGTTAGCGCAGGAAGTTCATTTCCCGTTCCCACTCACAATTGACTTGGAAATCGGGATCCCCTGGGTTATGGCAGTTGCCACGTGCCTCCCAGGTAAATACGTGTTTGCCACTCAGCTCAGTCTCAAGGTGCACGGTCGCAGACACCCAAACCATTTTTTTTAACAGCTGTTCAAACTTCTCGATCCAGCGCTCCCATTGATACTCCACCGCACGGTAGGAGGCTGCAAAGTGGATAACCTGGGTATGGTAGGTTCCCAGCTGCGGGTCATCTGGGGGCAGAGAAAAAATTTGCGAGGTTAAATAGGGAAAATCATCATCGTCTGGCAAATCCATGATGGCTTCCATATTGGTCAATCGCGCCTTTATCAACGCACTGACATCGGATGTTGGCGCGTCACGTATGACGCCATATACAATCGATTCTTGGTTCAACCCTGTGTCTCCAACCTTGAAACTTCCACCAGATACATCCCGTACTTAGGGCATGGTATGACAAAGACCGACCTGCAACAAGCAACACCCTCAGGGTGTCCCTTATTGGTCTGCTTCGGGTTCAAGCCCCTGAACGGACGCCATAAAGCTGTTAAACCACGCCTCGTCGCCCACGGGTATGCCTAGGTCTGTTGCCTTTTTCAATTTTGAACCGGCACCGGGGCCAGCTACGACCTGGGTGGTCTTTTTCGAGACCGATCCTGCAACCTGTGCACCCAGTTCCCGCAACAGCGCTTCGGCCTCATCTCGGGTTAGGGTTTCTAATTTACCTGTGACAACCCAGGTTTGCCCAAGCAGTGGCTGTGCAGATATCCCTGTTGGTGCAGTCCACTGTAATCCCAAGGCAAGGAGGTCTGAAATCTGTTCTTGGTTGTGGTGCTCCTGTAGGAACCCATGGAGGTGTGCCGCAACCACGGGGCCAACATCAGGCACCTGCTGCAAATCCGCTTCTGAGGCCGCAAATAGCGCCTCTAGCGTGCCAAAATAGGCAGCAATGTTACGTGCTGTGGCAACGCCCACTTCCCGAATACCCAAACTGTAGAGAAATTTGGCGAAGGTGGTGTCTTTACACTGTGCCAATGCCTGTAACAGGTTATCCGCTGATTTGTCGCCCAACCGCTCTAGGGCAGTCAAATCGGTCTTTGTCAGCCGAAACAAATCTGCAAATCCAGTCACCAAACCCTCGTCGACCAGGGTGTCTATTAACTTGTCTCCCAAGCCATCAATGTTCATGGCCTTGCGAGACACAAAATGTTTGAGCCCTTCTTTACGCTGCGCGGGACAGTAGAGCCCTGCCGTACAGCGCACCAAGGTTTCTCCTGGCACCCGTTCCACATCAGACTGACATACAGGGCAAACCGTTGGAAAAACAATGGCCTGATGAGGCGCTATGGCAGTCGCTACCTTGACGATCTGGGGAATCACATCACCTGCGCGACGAATAATAACCTGATCGCCGATGCCCACACCCAGACGCTCGATTTCATCCTGGTTGTGCAAGGTGGCATTGGAAACGGTAACACCGCCGACAAAAACGGGTTCCAAGCGTGCCACGGGTGTAATAGCGCCCGTACGCCCAACTTGAAAATCTACCGCCAATAGCTGCGTGGTTTGTTCCTGTGCGGGAAATTTTTGGGCTATTGCCCAACGCGGTGCGCGGGATACAAAACCCAGTCGCGCCTGCAGCTGAAGGTCATCAACTTTAAAAACCACACCATCAATGTCATAGGCCAATTGGCTGCGTTTAACACCGAGGCCATCAAAATAGCGGCTACAGGCGTCAACACCCTGTAGCAATCGGGTTTCAGGGTTGATTTTAAAACCCCAATCGGCCAACAGCTGTTGAATACCCCAATGGCTGTTGGGCAGTTTCCCGCCAGTGACCTTGCCCACTGCGTAGCAACAAAACTCGAGCGGTCGCTGTCGGGTGATGGCTGGATCAAGCTGCCGTAACGCGCCTGAGGCGGCATTGCGTGGATTGATATAGGATTTCTCACCCCTGTCTCTCTGCGACGCGTTGAGCGCCTCAAAGCCTGCCAGGGGCATATAGACCTCTCCCCGTACTTCCAAGAGCGCCGGCCAACCTGAGCCCAATAATTTTAGGGGAATGGTGTTCAGTGTGCGGGCATTGAGGGTGATGTCTTCGCCAACGGCGCCATCACCACGGGTCGCTGCCCGTACCAGTTGCCCCTGTTCATAGATCAAACTCACAGCAAGGCCATCAAGTTTGGGTTCTGCACAGTAGGTGATGTCGTTGGCGCTGGTTGCAGCATCTGCAAAGAGGTCTAAAGACGTTGGCGTTTCAACCACGTCACCCGCAAAGGTCGCCAGTCTGTCTCGAACACGGCGGTCAAAGTCGCGCAATTCATCGGCTGAAAAGGCGTTATCCAGTGACAACATGGGTACCGGATGTTGCACCGTTTCAAAACCCTGCTCAGGTTTTGCACCCACCCTTTGGGTCGGTGAGTCTGCAGTAATCCAGTCAGGATGGGTACGTTCGAGTGCCTGTAATTCTCGCATCAAACCATCGTATTCTACGTCGGTTATCTGGGACTCGTTTTGAACATAGTAGGCATGGTTGTGGCGCTCTATGGCACTACGCAGCACACCTATGCGTTGAAAATCTGGCTGGTCGGACATGTCAAACCCTTACTTGTGATTCAGTAACTGTGCCCGCGCGTATTCACGGATGCGCGTGCGGCAATGCTCAACGGTTTGTCCACGCATCACATTGTGCGATTCGTCTTTCATCACACCCTTGAGGTGACGCGCGAGCACATTGGCTGTTTCAGACATGTATTCAAAGGATTGCATCGCATCTGAGCTGCAGGGCAATGTCATAAACAGCGACACACCACTGACCGTTGTTTCTGATATGGCATCGATATCAAAGGTACCGGGCTTCGTGCAGCTGGCCATACTAAATTGGAGTCGTCCCTG
>CAWUUZ010000141.1:0-4436 GCA_963925745.1 uncultured Pseudomonadales bacterium | reverse complement strand
TAATGGGTCAGGACCTGGTTGCCACCTACATTACCGATGACTATAAGGCAGCGGTAAAGGAAGTATTGGACAAGGCTCTCGCAGGCGAACAGACCGCCAACTACGAATTCCCGCTATTTACCGAGGCTGGTGACAGGGTTATGATCTTACTTAACGCAACCACCCGTCGAGACGTTAAGGGAAGCGTAAATGGTGTTATTGGTATTGGTCAGGACATTACCGAGCTAGACCAAAATCGAACAAATATTGAGCAAAGTTATGCAGAAAGATCTCGTGAATTGAATGAGGTCTTTGAGCTAAGTCCGGATGGATTCGTGTTCATTGACGATAAGGGCGATATTGTTATGTCAAACCCTGCGTTTTCAAGCATGACAGGGCTAGATGCCGACGATCTAGCGGGCACATCCAGCCGCGACTTTATGGAGTCCATTCTCGAACTTCTGGATGACGAGTCAAGAGTGAAATTTACTGCGTCCCGAAAAATTCACAATGCCAACCTCACTCTGTCCTTCAAGGCTCCGATGGTCAGGGTATTAGGCTACACAAGTCGCAGTCTGTCAGATGAGTCTCAGGAAGTTAGCGGCCGCATTATGTACTTTAAAGACATTACCAATGAAGCTGAGGTAGATAGAATGAAAAGTGAATTTCTCTCTACTGCCGCCCATGAATTGAGAACACCGTTAGCCAGTATTTTAGGCTTTAGTGAATTACTCAAAATGCGAAGCTACGGTGAATCACAAAAAGAAGACATGATCGAAACGATTTACACCCAATCGCTTGCACTGAAAAAGCTACTTGATGAGCTATTGGACTTGGCAAGAATTGAGGCGAGAGCAGCTAAGGTACTGAATCTGGTTGAAGCCAAACTTGATGTAACGCTCGAAGCCGCGATAAAAACGGTGGAAGGTGTTGACGTCGCATGGACGGTTGATTTTGACAAATTAGGTGGCGACTTCATTTATAGCTATGACACAGAGCTCATGCACCGTGCGTTTATCAATGTACTTAGCAATGCATTTAAGTACAGTCCCAACGATACCACCATCCAGTGCACACTCATGGCGAATGACAGGTTCTGTAAAATTTCGATAACTGATAGAGGTATTGGAATGTCAAAAGACGAGCTGGGCCGAATTGGAGAACGTTTCTGGCGCGCTGATGATTCAGGGCAAATTGCTGGCACAGGCTTGGGTGTGGCCTTGGTTTACCAAATTGTGCAAATGCACAACGGTAGCGTCGAAATTGACAGCGAACCCAATAAAGGGACAACAGTGCATTTGGTTTTCCCAAGAAATTCAGTACGTTCAATTTCTTGATCTCGTTTGTACAGTAGGTTTTGAACAGCGGTATCAGACGGTTTATTGAAAAAACACATCATTATAAGGGCGTATTTATGTCGACAAAGGTTTTGGTAGTTGATGATCAAGAGGTGCTAAGGCGCTTGGTAAAACTCAGTTTGGATGGCCATGGGTATGAATTTTCTGAAGCTACCAGCGGCGATGAAGCCCTTGAGATCATTCCAAAATTCGAACCAGACTTGGTGATCTTAGATGTCATGATGCCAGGCAATTACTCGGGATATCAGGTTTGCGAAAAAATTAAAAACGATATCCATACAGCGCATGTGAAGGTGATTTTGTTGACCGCACGTGGTCAGCGGACTGATTTAGCTGAAGGCAAACGCGTACAGGCCGACGGCTATATGGTAAAGCCCTTTAGCCCTATGGATCTTGTGATCAAGGTGCACGGTTTATTGGAGTAAGGTTTTATGGCGTTGAATACCAGCGCTCATATAACCCCTGTGCAGATTAGGCCGGCAGCGCTGTTTGACCAAAGGAAATATCCTCTCGCCAAACAGCGGCCTATGCGCAAAGGTCACACTGTTTGTAGCAGGTTACGGCAGCTGCGCACCCTTTTGATCTAGAACGTGTACCGTACGCTGGGGAAAGGGAATAGATAACCCTGCGAGTTCGATTTCTTCCTTAGCCCTTTTGTTCATGGTCCAATAGATATCCCAGTAATTATCTACTGATGCCCACACCCTAAGTTGCAAGTTCACCGAGCTATCAGCCATTGAGTGAACCATGACCTGGGGAGCTGGATCACTTAACAGCCGTGTTTCTTCCTGAGCCAATTTAAGCAGCACGTTTAAGCCAACGTCAACGGAATCTTTGTAATCAATTCCCACGGTTAACTCCAAACGCCGCTTACCATTTCGCGTGAAGTTTTTAATGGATGCACCCCATAGATTGTTGTTAGGCACCGATAGATACAAACCATCAGCGGTTTCGACGACAGTAACAAATACGCCGATAACCCGCACAGAGCCACTGATATCGCCACAGGTAATAAAATCGTCTAATTTGAAGGGTCTAATAAACAACAGCATGATACCTGCCGCAATGTTGCTTAATGTGTCCTTTAGGGCGAGACCTACTGCTAAACCGGCAGCACCCAACAATGCAATGATGCTGTTGGTGTTCACGCCAAATATATCCAATACGATGATGAGACCAATCGTATAGATAAGATAGCCTGCTATCGCGCTGATGAGCGGTATAAGCATGGCGTCAATGCGCTGTACTTTTTCGTTGGCCTTGATAATAGACCGCCGAATAAAGCGCGCAACGGTAACACTGGCAATGCCAATGGTAATGGCTAAAAATATCTTATAGCCTAAATCTATAATGGTTGTTGCGTGCTGTTCCCAAATCAAAATGAGTTGTTCATTCATCAGTCGTTATTCCCTTTTTAACCTATGCCGTATGTCGTTTCGCCTCAACCTGAATCCGGAGATTTAGAGGACAATTAAAAGCCATTATCACCCTAATGCCCGATTCAATATCGGATGGGTGCATGTTATAACGGTACCTGTCATTTTCAGGCTGCATAGTATCGTTTTGAAACAGGTGACACCAGTTTCTATTAGCTCTGAGCCCTAATCCACAAATTGAGAAACCCATTTGTTATGTATGTTCACAAAGTCATCATAGGATTCCTATTATTCACATTTTCCAATGTACTTTTGGCTGCGTCGCCCTGTAATCAGGATGCAACCCATATTGCCGATATTTCCTATTGCCAAATCGCCAACCAACTCAACAAGCCCGCTCGGTGGGTTGATGGCATTTTTGCCGCACCCAGACAAACACCGCAGGGCACAACCCGTGCAACAATAGTAAACAGCACCGACTTCTTTTCAGATGGCACGCTATCCAATGCAACCTTGTTGAAATTACGGTGGACCGCCCCCCACTTTGAAGACAAATTTCGAATTCAATTTACAACCAGCCAGATGCCCAGCCGAACACAACCGGGATCTGATACTGCAAGCATAGGCGCTGCACCAAAATTCACCACTGCTATCATGTCTGCCCTATCCACAACACAGGGTAGCGCCCAAATTGGCTTGGGTTTATTGGACACTGGCAGGGTGGTCATATTGACTCAGGCCAGTTTGCCTTGGGTCTATAAAAAAGACCGCAACACCTTTGGTGTGACGCCACGTATACGTTGGAATCGCATTGAAGGAACCTCTTGGCATAACTTGCTATTTTTAGACCATGAGGTCTCAAGTGAAACCCTGTTGGGTTTTGATAATAACAGTGCTTTAACCCTAGACACGCAGGAAGGATTCAATACAAGCACTGTCAGGGCAATTCAGACTGTAAATGCCTGGGAATTTCAGGCAACCGTGGCAGCGCATTATATCTATGAAGCCGACAGAGAAGGATTTGATTATTGGACGAGTATCAGTGCCGACCACAGCTTAGGAAGACCCTGGTTTCGGGGACAAATCGTCCCTGCACTCCATTGGAAGTTGGCTGACGCCCATCTGCCTACGACACAGGTTACATTCAATTTTATTGTCGATTTTTTTCAATAACCTGTCTCAAGCTGATCCACTGTTTGCAGACCTGCTGAAAGCCTTACCCTGACTGTGTCTAACCTTTATCAACACCCCAGAGTGTTGTAAAGTACGGCACTATAGAGATGACAGGTATGATCGTTACCCACTGATTCTAAAGAAGCACCTCTTCTGATGTTTCAGACTTTTGAGAATTTACCCATGAATGTTAATGATATTTTAGTATCGATACAGTCCCAAGGATTAGATCAAGAATGGATACGGCAAACCGGCATTGAACTGGCGATGATCGCTGTGACTATTCTGCTGGCCTGGATTGTCCATGTGAAGTTGTCAAATATGGTGCGGATTTCCTTAGAAACCGATACCAGCAAATTGAGTATTTTCTATGTGCTGCAAAAAATGCAGCGGTATTTCTTCTTAATGTTTGCCTTCATCTTTTTAGGCGCGAGCTCAGGCATCAGTAACGCCGTCATCGCTGATTCTTTTATCATAAAGCTCACACAGTCGGTGTTTGTCTCTCTATTTGTTTATCGCCTAACCACCCGCTCCATCAGCAACAGAATCC
>CAWUUZ010000140.1:0-3413 GCA_963925745.1 uncultured Pseudomonadales bacterium | reverse complement strand
CCTCGATTTCCAAATATTCCTGCAACAGCTGGCCAAGGCTTGTGTCGTCGTCAATCAGCAGTAATCGGTTGTTGGTATGGGTTGGCATGAGGCTCATCCTGAAGTTTTTTCCATTCTAGGGGCGCGCAGGGTCGAACGGCTTTGATTTACCTAATTTTTACACCCTCTGGTAAGCCAGGGAAAGCGAAATTCCTGTGCCGGGCTTGGGGGCTGCTTTCGGGGCTGCTTTCTGGGGTGATTTCGGGGCTGTTTTCTGGGCTGTTTTCTAGGCTATTCCGTGGGCAATTCCCTGGGCAATCGCCGCATCAAAACTTTCTGCCGCGACCTGCAACAGCAGAGGCCACCGACTCAGGCTGCCTCTTGGGCATTGAACCGGACAGGGGCGGATTTTGAAGCTGGTGCATCAGCGGTAGCAGGGCGTCCCAATGAATCACTTCATGCTGTGGTAGAGCCGCCGTTTCGCCACGGTCTGAATGAAATTCATGGTTGTGCTGGGGGTGGTACCAGAGGGAGGTGACCCCTGCCTGGTTTCCCGCCAAGACATCGACCCGACCATCGCCCATCATATAGGTGCGGTCAGCTCTGCTGTTAAGCTGCTGCATGGCCTGATAGAGCGGCTCTGGGTGTGGCTTGAGTTGGGACACGCTGTCCTTGGTAACCAGGGTGTCAAAGAAGGGTTCTAACGCAAAGCGTTCAAGTACCGGTACCACCTTGGCCATGGGGCTTGAGGTTACGATGGCCATCTTGACCCCCGCTGCCTGCAGCTCTGTCAGGGCCATTAAGGCGCCTGGGTTGAGCTGGATATCGGGGAGGTGCGCCCGAAAGTGCCCATAGAGTGCCTGGGAAAATTCTGCTAGATCTGGCACACCCAGATCGGTAAGGGTTCCCCATCGGTGCAATGCGGTGGCGAGTTCTGTGTCGGTAGCCCTGATGTTTAGGTCTGCAAGGGTTTCGACCACCGCCATGCGCCAAAAGGGCAGGCTGTTTACAAGACAACCGTCCCAGTCCAACAGCAAGCTGGTGCCAGACGCGAGTGAGGGTGTGCGAGAAGGGTGGATCACAGTCGGGGAACCCGTGACGAGACCCGCGTCAACAGGTCGTAGCCAATGGTGCCTATGTGCTGCGCGACTTCGTCTACGGGTAAATGATCACCCCAGAGCTCTACGCTAGAGTGGCAGACCGCTTCTGGAATGTGGGTGACATCCACAGTAATCATGTCCATCGAAACACGGCCAACGAGCGGTGCTATGTGACCGCAAACCCGGGTAGGGGTGCCGGAAGGAGCCTGTCTGGGATAGCCGTCGGCATAGCCAAGGGCGACTGTGGCGACACGGGTTCGAACCTGTGCGACCCAATCGCAGCCATAGCCAACCGATTCTCCTGCTTCAACCCAACGCTCGGCAATGATGGGTGCGGTGAGATTCATAACAGGACGCAACCCCAATTCGGCTGCGCTGGTGTCAGCAATCGGGCTGGCGCCAAATAGCGCTATGCCGGGGCGGATCCAGTCAAAATGGCTTTCGGGAAAATTCCAAATCGCCGCTGAGTTGGCCATGCTGCAAGGCCAACCCGTGGTGGTAAAAAAAGAAAAGCTGCCCAGCTGCTGCTGGTTGAGCGGGTGTGCTGCGGTATCGGCACAGGCAAAGTGGCTGGCGATATTGATGGCGTCGACCTGGGGATGCTGGGCAATCTTGTTAAGGTTGCGCCTGAGGTAATCAGGATCCAGACCCAATCGGTGCATGCCCGTGTCTACCTTTAACCAGACGGGTATGCGTAGATCCTGTGGCAAGGCATCGAGCCAAGCCAGTTGGTCTGGATGGTGAAACATCTGGGTAATATGGGATTCGGCTGCCTGCAGGCATTCTGACGCCGTGCTGGCGCCTTCGAGCATGAGGATGGGGGTGGTAATGCCGGCTTGTCGCAATTCGAGGGCTTCACCAAAGGTGGCTACGGCAAAGCCATCGACGTCATCGCAGAGGGCTTTGGCGCAGGTGACGGCACCATGGCCATAGGCGTCGGCCTTGATAACCGCCCAGATTTTACGGTGCTTGGCTTGGCGTTGAATCACACGGAGGTTGTGTTGCAGAGCAGACACATTGATTCGTGCCACGGTGCCTCTATTCATCGTCAAAATCACCCTGATAATCGGGTGCGAGGTCCTCAAAACGGGTGTACTTGCCAATAAAGGCGAGGCGGTCGGTGCCGATAGGACCGTTACGCTGTTTACCCGTGATGATTTCAGCGACACCCTTGTTGACTGAGTCTTCGTTATAGATTTCATCGCGGTAGATAAACAGGATCACGTCTGCGTCCTGCTCAATCGCGCCTGACTCTCGAAGGTCAGAGTTGACAGGGCGTTTGTTGGGTCGTTGCTCCAGTGCACGGTTTAGCTGTGACAGGGCGACCACGGGGCAATTAAATTCTTTGGCAATGCCCTTTAAAGAACGGGATATTTCAGAAATCTCACCCGTACGGCCTTCGGTAAAGCCTTTGATTTTCATCAGCTGCAAATAGTCGACCATGATCAGCGCAGGGCTACCATGTTCCCGCACCAGACGTCTGATACGTGAGCGCATCTCTGTGGGACTGATGCCGGCGTTGTCGTCAATAAAGAGGGGACGGTTGCTGAGCATGTTGACGGCTGTGGTCAATTTTGGCCAATCTTCTTCGCCGAGCTGTCCGGTACGCACCTTGGTTTGGTCGATCCGACCTAGGGAAGAAATCATACGAGAGATCAGCTGGTTTGCAGGCATCTCAAGTGAGAAGACCAGAACCGGTTTGTCCTGTGACATGATGGCTGCTTCAACCAGGTTCATCGCAAAGGCGGTTTTACCCATGGAGGGGCGCGCTGCAACAATGATCAATTCGCCTGGGTTAAAACCGGTGGTTCGATTGTCTAGGTTCTGGAATCCCGTGGTGATACCGGTAAGTGGGTCATTACTTTCAAACAGTACTTGGATCTTTTTAACCGACTCTTTTAGCAGCGGTTTGATGCTGATCAGGGCGCCTTCGTTAGGTCGGTCCTGGGCGATTTTGAACACCGATCGTTCGGCTTCATCTAACAGGGTGTCTGCGTCTCGGCCCTGAGGATCGTAAGCCGCTCCCGCAATTTCGCCCGCAACCGTGATGAGTTTTCTTTGAATGCTGCGTTCGTGAATGATTTGGGTATAGGCCAAAATATTCGATACGCTGGGTGTTTCTTCGACCAGGTCGGTGATAAAACTACGGCCACCAATGCGATCAAGTTCATTGTTGCGTTCTAATTCATTGCCGACGGTGACCAGGTCAAAGGGTTCAGCCAATGCGGCCATTCGGCCCATGGTGCGAAACAGTATGCGGTGCGCAGGATGGTAAAAACTGTCGTCACTGATAATATCGGAAACATTGTCCCACTGATGGTTGTCCAACAGCAG
>CAWUUZ010000139.1:0-4428 GCA_963925745.1 uncultured Pseudomonadales bacterium | reverse complement strand
GGTCTTGCGGCGCTGGCTAAAGCCCTGTCGGACCAAGTTGCTAAAGTCGAGTTCATCTGTGGCTGTCAACAGAGACGCAGGCTTTGGCACGAGTCGCACGATGGCTGATTCAACCTTGGGCGCTGGATTAAAAGCCTCTGGGCCGACGGTGAACAAATATTCAGTGTCGCAATAATATTGCATCATGACCGTTAAGCGTCCGTAGTCTGAATTGCCCGGATCAGCACAGATCCGCGCAACCACCTCTTTTTGTAGCATAAAGTGCATGTCCTGAATTTTAGGACCAAAGGTGAGGAGGTGAAACATCAGCGGTGTTGAAATATTGTAGGGCAGGTTACCCACCACCCTTAGCGGTTTTTCTTGCGCCAAACTGCCAAAATCAAACTTCAGTGCGTCAGCTTCATGAATTTGAAAATCCTTGGCGCTAAAAAATTTCACCCGAAGGATTGGGATAAGGTCTCTGTCGAGTTCTACAACCTGAAGTTTGCCGTCACAGGCATCCAATAGCGGCTCTGTTAATGCACCCTGACCAGGTCCAATTTCCACCAAGTTATCCTTCGGAAGCGGATGGATCGCTCTGACGATGCGGTTAATGACCCTTTCATCGTGTAAGAAGTTTTGACCAAACCGTTTTCTTGCTTTGTGCATGGGGCTATATCGTCCGTATGGTTTCAATGATTGAAAATGCAGTCCATCCTCATCCTATTCTCGCCCAAACTGGCGTAGACGGATCGTTGACCTCTTATGCCTGATGGGTAGTTGTCGCCCTTATTGCTGCCATGTTACGGGCAATGTGTACGGCCTGCAAAAATGACCCAACATGGCAGGTGCCTTTGCCCGCTAAATCAAAGGCGGTACCGTGGTCTACTGACGTTCTGACAATGGGTAGACCCAGTGTGATGTTCACAGCCTGACCAAATCCAGCATATTTTAGCACGGGTAGCCCCTGATCATGGTACATGGCCAAAACGGCATCAGCCTGGGCTAACCAGGGGGCAGTAAAGAGTGTGTCGGCGGGCAGGGGGCCAATGAGATGCGCACCCCGTTCACGCCATGCCGCTAGGGTAGGTTCGATAATGGTCTGCTCTTCGGTACCCAGATAGCCATTTTCGCCGGCATGGGGATTTAAGCCAGCGACCAATATTCTGGGTGCAGCGAGGCCAAAGTCTGTTTGTAAGCCGCTGATCAAAATTGACAGAATCTGGTCCAGACGTTCAACCGTGATGGCATCTGCTACGGCTCGCAGCGGCAGGTGCGTGGTAACCAGGGCCACTTTTAAGTCATCTGTGGCGAGCATCATGACCACCTGATCTACGCCACAGCGCCTTTGAAGGTGTTCGGTGTGTCCGGTAAAGGGTATGTCGGCGTCATTGATGGTTGCCTTGTTAATCGGTCCCGTGATGAGGCCCGCGGCATTTCCAGACAAACAGGCATCCGTGGCGACATCCAGACAGCGGATGACATAGGCGCTGTTTCTGGCATCGGGTATGCCAGGGACTACCGGCTGGGGTGCCAGCACCGGAATGATTTTTAGGGTGCCTGGCTCATGCGGTGTTACAGGACTATTGATGTCAATTTCGATTAGACGGATTTGTCTGTTCAGACACAGTGCCCGCTCGGAGATGACTGATGGGTCAGCGACCAGTACCAGTTCAAAATCCACGTCGAGGTGTGCTACCTCAAGAGCCAAGTCTGGGCCTATACCTGCGGGCTCGCCCGGCGTGATGAGTAGGCGGGCTGTCACAGTCTGCGCTCAATATAGGCGCTGTCGCGTATCTCACTCAGCCAACGCGGCAGTTCTTGTTGGAATCGGGTCTGGTATATGGCTTGGTTGACCTGGTTTCTCAGGTCTTGCTCTGCAACGTCCTGCAGGCGTTTTTCCAACAGTTGAATGATGTGCCATCCAAACGGACTTTCGATGACGGTGCTGATATCCCCAGCGGCCAGTGTCGCCAATGCCGCAGTGAATTCTGGCACATAGTTGTCAGGGTCTGCCCAACCGAGGTCGCCGCCTTGGTTTCGGGTTGCCAAGTCATCAGAGTATGTCTTTGCCAGGGTCGCAAAATCGACTCCCGTATCTAATTCTTCTTTGATGGTCATCGCCAATTCAAGGGCCTTTTCGGGCGTTAAAATGGCATCTGACTGGATCAATATGTGACGGGCATGTACCTGTGGGATGACCTTGCCATTGGCGATACGGCTCTCCTTGAGCTGGAATACGTGCCAGGCACCATTGGATTCAATAACAGGCAATGCAGCACCCACGGCCAAACGGGCAATGTCGGCGGTTTGTATCAGGGTGGGTAACTTCGCAATCAAGCGAAAGCCCAAGTCAGTCGGTGTGATGTCTTGCTGCGATGGGGTCTTGGACACGCGCTCCTTAACCCAGGTTTTGGCATCGTTCTCGGTCGGGAATCGTGCGTATTCAAAACGGTATTCAACACTCTTGGCTGCGCGGCCCTTGCGGGTGTTTAGAAAGGTGTCGATTTCCTTTTGGTTAATTTGGAAACGCTTGGCAACCTCTCGGCGCTGAATTTGAGCAATGAGAATTTGGGTTTTCATATTGGAACGGATTGACTGGTAGCGCTCGGGATCTGTGCTCACCAGGGCGTTCATATCGATGTTTCGACCCTTTCCATATTGTTCCAGGGCCGCGTTGAGTTCATCACTGTTGACAATAAAACCGGCATTTTCGGCCATCTGCAATTGGATGCTTTCGGTAATCAACTGCTCAAGCAATTGTTCGCCCAGCAGCGTCGGTTCAGGCAACACACTGAGGTTGTCGGCATAACGCTCATAGAGGTCTGCCAAACGAAGGTCGATATCGCTTTGCAACACAATGCCCTGATTGACGACTGCGGCTATGCCATCTATTTTGGTTACTTCGGCGGTAGCGAGATAACTGGCGGCGATCAGGCCACAGGCAACAAGGGTTTTTCTTAACATAGCATAGAATCCTAGCGGTAAATTCGGCCGTTGTAGCCGTTAATATGTTCGGATAAAAGGGCGTCAACCTGGCTGTTGTTTTGCCCCAGACCCTTCAAGGTAAATTCAATAAAGAGGCTGTTTGTGACCGAGTTATCAGCCTCTGACATCCAATTGAGCTTGTCTAAAAGACGGACATTCCAGCAACAGCTGTCATATTCTATTCCGATTAAACTGTTTTGTAGCTGCTTGTCGGTCACATTGTAATCGATACTGGCCGCTAAACCCCAACGTTGTGCCATTGGCGTAAATCCAGATACCAGTAATGTGTCCTGTGGGACGTTACTGGCCCATGTCCGGGTACCTTCGGCAAATAACCGTTGGTTGGTGTTGGGGGTCAATTCAACAGCGACCGTCTGGCGCTCTGCCCGTTCCAAGGTAGTATTCCAGTCGAAAGCCAAGGCCAAGCTCAACACAGAGGATGGTGCCCACTTCGCTTTGGCGAAAATGGGCGACTCCTGTGGCTGGTTGGTGGTATTGAGGTCTGACGCCAAGCCTGTTCGCTCGGGAGATAATCGCACCAGCTGTGCCACGCTACCTGTAATTGCTGCACCTGTCGTGCTATTACGCCATTCGGTTGCCACAGAAGCAGACAGACGGTTCATGTCACCGGAACGGTCCATGCCAGAGAAACGGCTGGTCTTGAACAGCTGCCCCTCACCAAATGCGGCCATGCCGGTATCAAACAGGGGTGCTTGGTACTGGTCTGTGTAGGGGCTATAGACCCACTGCATTTTTGGGGTCAGGTAGTGCGTCCATTGGCTATCGCCTAGTGCACCACCCAGGTCAGTGCCTACATCTATCCAGGTGGTTGGCTGCAGTCTGTTGGGTGCTGTCTGGCGACCGGTGCCGGGGGTCGTTAATTGGTAGGTTGCCATCTCGACACGGGCACCTGGAGCAACCTGCAAACCGGCTATCGAAAAGGGAGCAGCATAGGCCAGTGTCAAGGCCTCTCGCCAGCCATTGGCTGTGGCCCCGTTGGTCGTATTGAGTGTTGCTATCTGAGTCGGTGTGAGGTTCTTTTCAAACTGACTGACATCCGCAACCCAGGTTGCTGCGCCGAAATTTGACGGATAGGAAGAGCCGCTCAGTTTTATACCGGGTTGGCGTGCATAGGGTTTTAGGCTTGCGGCTCTGCTTTCATCGATGATTTTCCAGCGTTCGACAGTGACCACTGCATCTGAACCTAAGAATGGTTTCGACAGGTCTACACCCTGGTGGGCGTAGGGCGTTAATGCAGTCGCATTTTTAAAGTCTGCGCTAACGGCACTGTCACTGTAGTCATTCCAATCCAGTGTCATGGTTGTGTCGTTTGAAAGGGTTTGCTCATGCTGCCACTGTGCCAACCAACGTGATTGAGACGGATTCCAACCCAGTGATAGAACGCCGCTAAAGGCAGGTTCTAGGTAACGGGTTTCGTTATCAAAATACCAGTCGTGGTCT
>CAWUUZ010000138.1:0-4062 GCA_963925745.1 uncultured Pseudomonadales bacterium | reverse complement strand
CACATCCGGCATTTTTAACCCGCATGACCGCCTGTGTGGCCCTATCTCACAGCGTTATTCTGTGTGGTCCTGAGCGGATAGTGTCAGGATGGTGGGACTTCGACTGGCAACGGTCTGATTACTATGGTGTGACATCACAGTCGGGGGTTTTCTATTGGCTAGAGCGTCACAACGATGGGCGCTGGTGGCAGCGGGGGTTGTATGGCTGAACACCCCTATGCCGAACTGCATTGTCTAACCAACTACAGTTTTTTGCGCGGCGCTTCCCATCCTAGGGAGTTGGTGATGCGGGCTGTCGATTTGGGATATCAGGCACTGGCCATTACGGACGAATGTTCGGTGGCAGGTATTGTCAGGGCTTGGCAAGCGGTTAAAGATAACGATCTGCCGTTAAAGTTGATTACCGGTTCGGAATTTCATATAGGCGACGAACTGATCGTTTTGTTGGCGACCAGTCTTGAAGGATATGGCCAACTCTGCCAATTGATTACCAAGGGACGTCGCAGGGCAGAAAAGGGGCAGTATCTGTTAGCCGCCGAGGATTTTCACCAGAACCTCGATGGTTGTCTGTGTCTGTGGCAGCCCAAAAACCCGGTAACCCCCCAAGACATGGCAAGGCGTATGGCAGCATGGCAAGGCCATTTCCCCAACCGTTTTTGGCTGCTTATGGAAAATATGCTGGGACCCGGTGATGCCGACCGTCAACAGCAGTGGCTAGGTATTGCGAAGGCACAGCAGATCCCTGTGGTCTGTGCTAACAACGTACACATGCACGCAACGGGTAGAAAGCCTTTGCAAGATGCTTTGACAGCGATACGCCATCGCAAACCCATGTCTGAGGCCTTGCCCTGGCTATTTCCGAATGCGGAAAACCACCTGAGATCCTGGCAAAAAATACAGCATATCTATCCCCCAGAATTGATTGCTGAAACAACCCTGATCTCAGACCGCTGTCACTTTAACCTCTCTGCTTTGGCCTACCGCTACCCCAAGGATGTATTGCCGTTGGGCATTACGGCAGCGGCATACCTGAAGCAACTGGGCTATGAGGGTGCAGCGAAACGCTATCCTGAGGGATTGCCGTCATTGGTCAATGACAACCTTCTGAAAGAATTGGCGGTGATCTCTGAACTGGAGTTCGAGCATTATTTTCTCACCATCTACGATGTTGTTCGATTTGCTAAGGCGCAGGGAATTCTCTGTCAAGGACGCGGCTCTGCAGCGAACTCTACCCTGTGCTATTGCCTGCACATTACCGAGGTAAACCCGATTGAGGTGAATCTTCTATTTGAACGCTTTATGTCAACGGCCCGCCAAGAACCGCCCGATATTGATGTGGATTTTGAACACGAACGCCGTGAAGAGGTCATCCAGTATATCTATCGTACCTATGGGCGCGACAGGGCGGCCTTGGCTGCAACAGTAATCACTTACCGACGCAAGAGTGCACTACGTGATATTGGCTTTGTTTTGGGCATACAGGCTAACCAGCTTGAGCAGGTTATCGCCACCTATGGTTGGCGGTATCAAGAGGGGAATTGGTTGGACAACATCATGAGTCCGTTATCAGGAGTGTCAGGGCAGACAATGGCACTGATGAAACAACTGATAAGCGACATACTGGGCTTTCCGCGCCATCTGTCGCAGCATGTCGGTGGCTTTGTCATTACGGAAGGACGGTTGTCTGACATGGTGCCGATTGAGAATGCGAGCATGGTAGACCGCACCGTGATTCAGTGGGATAAGGACGACATTCAATCAGTTAAGTTAATGAAAATGGATGTGCTCGCGCTAGGCATGCTGTCGGCTGTGCGAAAGACGCTGCATTTGGTACAGCATTTTCACCAACGCGAACTCAGTATTCAACATATCGACCGATCGGATGCGGCTGTGTTTCGCATGATTCAAGCAGCCGATACGGTGGGGGTTTTTCAAATTGAATCCCGCGCCCAAATGAACATGCTGCCGCGACTCAGACCCGCTTGCTTCTATGATCTGGTCGTTCAGGTGGCGATCGTGCGTCCGGGTCCAATTCATGGCGATATGGTGCATCCCTATTTGCGCAGACGTCAGGGACTAGAACCTGTCGATTACCCCAATCCAGAGGTGCAGTCTATTCTCGAACGCACCTATGGCGTGCCGATCTTCCAAGAGCAGGTGATTCGTTTGGCAATGGTAGCCGGCGGGTTTACAGCAGCAGAGGCAGACCAACTGAGGCGGTCGATGGCGCGTTGGAAGAAAACCGGCCACATGAGCGTTTTGCGTGACAAGCTGACTGAAAACATGCGGTTGAATGGTTACCCCGATGACTATATCGCACGGATCAACCGCCAAATTGAAGGCTTTGGTGAATATGGCTTTCCAGAGTCGCATGCCGCCAGCTTTGCGCTGATTGTCTATGTGTCGGCATGGTTAAAACATTATTACCCTGCGGCATTTTGTTGTTCTCTGATGAATAGCCAGCCGATGGGGTTTTATAGCAACGCACAGCTGGTGCAAGACGCGCAGCGTCATGGGGTGGAGGTGTTGCCCGTTGATATGAATCTCAGTACCTGGGATCACCACCTCGAAGGGTCAGTTGAGCAGCCGCACATCCGCTTAGGTCTGCGCATTGTGAATGGGCTGTCATTGAAAGGGGCGACAGCCATGTTGTCTGCAAGGCCTGAATCGGGATATGGCAGTCTACAGGCACTAGAGCGCATATCTGGATTGAACAGGGGAGACCTAGAGGCGCTGGCCTCTGCAAATGCCTTTGAGGCGGTGATTGGAGACCGACACCAATCGCGTTGGGCAACGGCGGCAATGAACATACAGACACCCCTTTTGCGCGACGCCTATAGCCACCCACCCGGTGTTTTGGCAGGCGTGAGTGAGATGTCGTCCTATGTTGAAGACCAAGGCAGCATGGGTTTAACACTCGGACAACATCCCATTGCCTTATTAAGGGATCAAGGACAGTTGCCAGATACACCAAGGGCGGATCAGCTGTTATCATGGCCACATAAAACACCCATTGAGGTTGTTGGTATTATCGTCAATCGGCAACGCCCCAAAACAAAATCGGGTGTGACCTTTCTCTCGTTAGAAGACGAAACGGGAGTCATCAATGTCGTGGTGTGGTTGGCTGTGGCAAAACGCTATATGAGGGCGCTTACCACCGCAAAGTTGGTGATGGTAAAGGGCATTGTTGAAAAAGATGCCCAAAGTCAGGTTGTTCATGTGATTGCACAACGGATTGACGCCATTCCTGTCATGATGGATTTGAGCCAAGTACATACAAGAGACTTTCATTAAAGCGTAAAAGTGCCGCTATACTCGGACACAACTGACATCTATTAGGAACCTTTATGGACAAACAAGAATTGTTCGACGCTGTTCGGGCCTATTTCAATGAAAATATCCCGTTCAACAGACACTTGGGTATCGACGTCACAGAGTTGAGCCTTGAAAGCGTTCGAATTGGTATCGAAATGCGCCCTGAACTGTTGGGCAATGGCATTATGAAGAGTTTGCATGGCGGTGTGACAGCAACCCTGCTGGATGTATCAGGTGGCCTTGCGGCCATTGTGCACAGTATTGATAAATTCGATCAGCTCGATGCCACGTCGTTATTTGAAAAGCTCAAAACGCTAGGGACCATTGATATGCGGGTTGACTATTTGTTACCCGGCAGGGGAACCCGTTTTGAGGCAACTGCCACAGTGGTGCGCCATGGGCGTAAGGTGTGTGTGACCCGTATGGAATTGCACAACGAACTTGAAGAACAAATTGCATTGGGTACAGCGACTTATATTGTCGGGTAGGGATGGACAGCGCGGACATTACAGAGCGTTTGTTTAATGCGCATTCACGCAGTGGATGTGATGCGCAGTCAGCCCAGTATCAGGCTGACCACAGCGTCGATCAACCAGTCATGGTCGTTCTAATAAGTTGAAATAATTTCTTTCGTGCTACCCAGGTATCCGGCTTATCAGCGGTTTCTTTTTCGGCATTTTTGGCCAATTGCCTAAGCAGCTGCCTGTTGGTATCCGGATAAAGCGCTAAGAAGTCAGCCATACCTTC
>CAWUUZ010000137.1:0-2814 GCA_963925745.1 uncultured Pseudomonadales bacterium | reverse complement strand
TTTCTGGCCTTGTGTAACAGTGAACTGTACTTTCTGGCCTTCAGCCAAAGTTTTAAAGCCTGTGCTAACGATTGCACTGAAATGTGCGAAAACGTCTGGGCCAGACTCTTGCTCGATGAAACCAAAACCTTTAGCTTCGTTGAACCATTTTACTGTGCCAGTAGTTGTATTAGACATGATATGTATCCTGTGTATTCAGTAGTAATAGAGGCCTTAATTCAGACCGGTTTTGCTGGAAGTTCTGCTATTAATTATGAAAACAGGACGAGCACTAGTTAAAGGTTCGAAACGGTGTACACAAAAATAGTAAGACGTACTTTCAAGCTGGGGCGAATTATAAACAAATCTGACCGCCTGTCAAGCGGTAATCTAAACAATAGGCTGCTGTGGGACGAATACTGCAGTAACTGGAGAAAAAATACGCCGCAACATGCCGCCTAGCCCTTTGGTTTGGCTGCTGCTGTAGCAACTGGCATGGTTTTGCCGATCGCTACGACCAGAACCACCAAGCAGGCGAAAAGCCAAGTTCTGGTGGTCAGCACCTCGTTTAGCAGCCAAACTGAAGCGATTAAGGTGACAAACGGCTGCACCAATTGGGTCTGACTTACCCGTGCTACGCCAGCCATGGCCAAGCCTTTGTTCCACAGAAAGAAACCAAACAACTGGCTAACCAACGCCAGGTAGAGAAATCCCAGCCAAACAGTGAACGGAAGTAGACCCGGTGCCTCGGGCGCAAAGATAACCGTGGGAACAATCGAAACGGGAAACCCCAGCACAAGGGCCCAGCAGATGACCTGCCACCCACCCATTTCCTTTGAAAGCACACCACCAACGGCATATCCTGTCGCTGCACAGAGGATCGCGCCCACCAGAGCGAGATCACCCAGTTCTAGCGTGGTCCCGCCCTGCCCCAATACATAGGTGACGACCAGAAGGCTCCCTAGGGTGGCCGTGATCCAAAAACCCAAAGAGGGTCGTTCATGCGTTACAAACACGGCAGCAACAGCGGTCATTAAGGGCAACAGCCCCAAAACGACACCGCCATGGGACGCTGGAACCGACAGCATGGCTAGCGAAGACAGTATGGGGAAACCAAAGACAACACCCAAGGCGACTATCAGCAGGGATCGAATTTGCCTGCGGTTTGGCAAGGGCGCGCGCTGGTGAAATAACAGAATGGCTGCACATAACGCCGCCAACGAGGCACGTCCGGAGCCAATAAATACAGGATCCAAATAGGGAACGATGAGTCGGGTAATGGGAAGCGTTAAACCAAAGGCCATGACACCCATTAGCCCAAGAGCCATTCCTTCCCAATCTTCGCGAAGGCTCAAAATAGAAACCTGCATGAACAGGGATTACCGACACCTTGCCGCTGTATGGACATCAATATCATTGCTGGTGTTCCTGAGTTAATGGCCATCAGACACAGGCTTTCGAAGGTTCTTAACCTTGCCCCTGAGTGTTTTGCTATCGACCCGTTTTCTTTTTGCACTGTTTGAAGGTTTGGTCGCTCGGCGTATTTTTGCCACCACAGTTACAGCAACAATCATATCGCGCAGGCGGTTAATGGCCTCAATGCGATTCTTCTCTTGGGTTCGAAACTGTTGGGACTTTATCACAATGACACCGTCATTCGTCAAACGGCTGTCAGACAGTGCCAGCAAGCGCTGTTTGTAGACATCAGGAAGCGATGAAGCCAACACATCAAACCTGAGGTGAATGGCAGAAGACACCTTGTTTACATTTTGACCACCCGCACCCTGGGCTCGAATAGCGGTTAGGGTCCACTCGTCGTCTTGAATCTGAATATGGGGTGTAATCACGAGCGACATCGGTAGCGGTTCCAAGGATGCGATAACATCTTTACGGTAGGGTTAAATAAGTGCACAGGCATTTGGCGGTACAAAGCAATTCGTTGTCATCAAAACCAGATAGGTGTTATCCGATTTTGAGACCCTTTTCGACGAGCTCACTGATATCGATGCCGTAACTTCCATTGGGCAATTCTTGCAAGATACTCATTTCTAGGTTGTCTGGATGGGCCAAGTTTAGCAGTTTTTCTGGGAATCGAATGTTCTTTTGTCCATCTCTCACCAGCAAAACACGCGGGCGCAGTCGGTTGTTGTTTTCAGCAAAGAGTACGACCCCTACTTCACCATTTGTGAGTTCTACAATAGAGCCTGGAGAATACAATCCAATGCACTTGATAAATTCGGCGGACAACTCGGCATCAAACTGTGTGCCAGCACCGGCCTTGATAATGGAAAGTGCTTGATAGGATGTTCTCGCATTACCGTAAACTCTGTTGCTGGTAATGGCGTCATAGGCATCAGCCAGTGCAACAACCTTTGCATAAAAAGGGATTTGATAGGCTTGTAGCCCTCTAGGATAGCCCTTCCGATCAATGCGCTCGTGGTGGCTATGTGCCACGTCAACTGCCAAGCGATCGCCCTGTGGCAAAGACATTAACAAATCACGACCCCAACGGGCATGACTTGACATAATTTTGGCTTCTTCCTGGTTGAAGCGGTCTGCCTTATTCAATATCTCTAGGGGAACCTTTGACTTTCCCACGTCATGTAGCAAGCCAGACAGGGCAATACCCTTGATTTCAAACTCTGCAAGGCCCAAAAACCGTGCAAAGGTGGCTGACAACACACAGACGTTCATACTGTGCTCAGCGGTATACTCATCCTTACGCTTTATCTGGCTGAGAAAACGCAGTGTATCTGGATTGCTAATGACCGTTTCAACGACACTCTCAACCACTTCGCGACACCTGTTCATATTCAATGTTTGGCCAATACGAAG
>CAWUUZ010000136.1:0-7496 GCA_963925745.1 uncultured Pseudomonadales bacterium | reverse complement strand
TGAAAGGGGTGCTGGCTCTGTGGTCAACATCGCGTCTGTCAATGCACTCCAACCCGGTGACATGCAGGGAATCTATTCAATTACCAAGGCAGCGGTTGTCAGCATGACAAAGGCCTTTGCCAAGGAATGCGCACCTCTGGGTATTCGCGTAAACGCGGTCCTTCCGGGCTTAACCAAAACCAAGTTTGCTGGGGCACTGTTTACCGACGAACGTATATACAAGCATGTGATCAAACAGATTCCTATGAAACGCCACGCAGAGCCCGCCGAGATCGCAGGTGCTGTGCTGTATTTGGTTTCTGATGCCAGCAGCTACACGACCGGTGAGTGTTTGGTGGTCGATGGTGGTCTCACGCTTTAGGCTACATGCCGCGTTACGGGCGGTGGCAAGTGCCATCACTTTTTAAATAGAAAGGGAGCTTTAGATGTCAGAATTTACAGATAAGGTTGTTCTCATCACCGGTGCAGCCAGTGGTTTTGGCAAGTTACTCGCAGAAAAGCTTGCGGCCCAGGGGGCGCTTTTGGTTCTGGGCGATCTGAATGGACAGGGCGTGGCTGATGTCGCCGCACAGATCGGCACGCAGGCCCTCTCGATGACCTGTGACGTAACCGATGAGATGCAAGTAAAGGCTCTATCAGAACTGGCAATCACTGCCTTTGGTCGCTTGGATATTGCCGTAAACAATGCCGGTAGTTCAACCGCCATGAAGAGTCTATTGGATGTCACCGAAAAAGAGTTTGATATCAATATGAATGTGAACGCCAAGAGCGTGTTTTTTGGTATCAAACATCAGGCGCCCCACATGATCAAACAGGGCGGCGGTGCGATTCTCAATGTAGCTTCCATGGCAGGACTCAAGGGTGTGTCCCATTTGACGGGCTATGTTGCGTCCAAGCATGCCGTGGTCGGCATCACCAAGAGTGCTGCCTTGGAATTTGCAGCCCTCAATGTTCGGGTCAATGCGATTTGCCCCTTCTTTAGCCCTACGCCTTTGGTGACAAACGGCATTCCTCTTGATCTGTTGGAGAAAACAGCAAGGAACAACCCCATGAAGCGCTTGGGTGACCCAGAAGAAATGGTCAATGCGATGCTGCATCTCATTTCGCCAAACAACACCTATATGACGGGTCAGGCAATTGCGATAGACGGTGGATTATCGGCGTAACGCCTGTTTCTGTTTGTCTGTCTTTTTGCTCATGCCCGAGACATAACGCAAGGAAATGGCACCATGGCACAACTCTATGTTGTTAGACACGGACAGGCTTCATTTGGTCAGCAAAACTACGACCAGCTATCACCCTTGGGCTACCAACAGGCACGGTGGTTGGGAACGTACTTTAAGAAGCGCAACATCCAGTTTGACCGTGTCATCTCAGGGGATCTCTCCCGTCAGATTCAAACAGCAGACAGCATTATTGCGTGCGGAGATCACCCCGCGGTACGAGAAACCCACATCGGTTTTAATGAGTATCCGCTCGCAGCATTAAGGGCGCACTATGCAACAGAGTTTCCGGTATTGGCGTCCTTACAGGAACCCCGCGATCTGATATACCAGTTACCCATCCTGTTAAAGGCATGGATGGCGGATTCGGATGGGGATTTACCTGAAACCTGGTTGGCATTTAACCAGAGAATTCGAGAGGCACTGGCCTTTGCACAGCAATCAGCTGGGGCCAACATACTGGTGGTGAGTTCTGCCGGCACCATAGCAACAGCGTTACATCAAATTATGAAATTTGACATGGACGCCCTTATTGGACTCAACCTGACTACCATGAATACGGCTGTGACCCAGTGTTATTTTGACGCCAAAGCCATTCACGCCACCAACATCAACTGGACACCCCATCTAGATATACCCAGTAGGATGGAGGCACGAAGCTATATTTGAATGGCTTTCTCGCCGTAATGGAGAGGCTATTTCTTGAGAAAACCTTTCTTATTCAAAAACGCCAACATGTGTGGTCGTGCCTCTTTTTGCAACATGCCCGAAATCTGCTCGGTCCAACTCATTTCTTTGGTGCCACCGGTACGGGTTTGATAATAGTGACGCACCCTTTGGTCATAATCTGCCATTACTGCTGCATCTTGGGCGTCGCCATACACTTCTTGTTTTAACACCTCTGACACGGGCAAACGTGGCTTCACTTCGGGGTTTTGCGCTGCATAACCCAAGCACAGACCAAAAACGGGATACACCAAATCAGGTAGACCCAGCAAGTCGGATACCGCTTCGACATTGTTACGGAGCGCACCGATGTAGCAGATACCCATACCCAATGATTCAGCGGCGACCACCACGTTTTGTGCAAACAGGCTCACGTCGACCGACGCCGTAAGAAACTGTTCGGTATAGCCACTCATCATAGGGGCCTGGTGTTGTTCACAGGCCAATTTGTGTCGGTGCATGTCGGCACAGAATACCAAAAACACGGGCGCTTCTGACACGTATGCTTGGTTGCCAGCCAAGGTTGCAAGCTGATCGCGCTTGTCGCCCTGCGCTACCTGAATGACGGTACAGGCTTGAATAAAACTTGAGGTCGCAGCGCCCTGTCCTGCCCGCACCAAATCTTCCACCACCGTTTGTGGGATGGTTTGGTCGGTAAACTTTCGAATTGACCGATGGGATTGTAATAATGTGAGCACGTCATTCATCAGAGATAAACCTTAGATTAGCGGATTAAACCTGCCTCAAAAGCGGCCAGGTTATTTCAATTCTTAGCAGAGATGATGCCGTTTAAAACGCATCGCCCGGTATACAGACCCAGCCCTGCATCAGCACGCGGGCACTGCGGCTCATGATGGCCTTATCGACTACCCATTGCCCTGCAACTTCGCTGGCCTCGGCACCCACATTGAGCGTTCCCGAAGGATGTCCAAAACAGACCACATTGCGGTCAACACCACCCGCTGCCAAATTGACAAGAGTACCCTTGATCGCTGCTGCAGTACCAATGGCAACCGCTGCTGTACCCATCATGGCGTGGTGCAATTTACCCATGGAGAGCGCCCTCACGTTAAGGTCTATATCGGTATCGGCAATCGCCTTGCCACTCGAGGACACATAGGCTGCAGGTTTCGAGACAAAGGCAATTTTGGGTGTGTGTTGGCGCTGTGCGGCTTCGGAAATGTCGCTTATCAGTCCCATTTTGACCGCGCCATAGGCACGAATGGTTTCAAAACGTGCCAAGGCTGCGTCGTCATTGTTGATGGCATCCTGCAATTCAATACCGCTATAACCGATGTCTGCTGCATTGAGAAAAATGGTGGGAATGCCGGCATTGATCATGGTGGTTTCAAAGCTTCCGACACCAGGTACCTCTAACACATCGATGAGGTTGCCCGTCGGAAACATCGCGCCTTCGCCGTCGGCTGGATCCATAAAGGACAGTTGGACCTCTGCGGCAGGAAAGGTGACACCGTCAAGTTCAAAATCGCCAGTTTCTTGCACCGCACCCTGGGTCATGGGCACCTGAGCAACAATGGTTTTGCCAATATTGGCCTGCCAGATGCGAACCGTCGCCATGCCGTTGTCTGGAATGCGATCAGCGTCTACCAAGCCACTGCTAATGGCAAAGGAGCCCACAGCAGCAGATAAATTGCCGCAATTGCCACTCCAATCAACAAAGGGCTTGTCGATGGATATTTGACCGAAAAGGTAATCCACATCATGGTCTGGCTGGCTGCTTTTAGACAGTATCACAGACTTGCTGGTGCTTGAGGTTGCGCTACCCAGGCCATCGGTCTGCTTGCCATAGGGATCGGGGCTACCAACTACCCGAAGTAACAGGGCATCTCGGGCAGCACCCGGCTGTTGGGCCGCCACCGGCAAATCCATTAGCTTAAAGAATACGCCTTTGCTCGTTCCACCACGCATATAGGTTGCTGGAATTTTAATTTGGGGGGCATGCGCCATGGCTCTGTTTCCTTTTAAAGGGGTTTTGTGCGTCAGTCTGTTGTATCGCTGCCTATCAGGCTACAGCGGTTGGGTAAAACGGCGCTGCTGTCATCATGCGCCGTTTACGCCTAATGCTACTTACCGACAGTTGACTCTAAGAAGTCTTGGGCAAAGCGCTGTAATACGCCTCCCGCTTCGTAAATGGCTAATTCTTCGGCCGTATCCAAACGACAGGTAACCGGTACCTCTATTCTCTCACCGTTGCGTCTTGTGACGACCCATGTGAGTGTTGCGCCCGGTGTGCGGTCGCCCAATACGTCAAAGGTTTCAGTACCGTCGATGCCCAGGGTATTGCGGTTCACACCCGCTTTAAACTCTAGGGGCAAGACACCCATGCCGACCAAGTTGGTGCGGTGGATACGCTCAAACCCTTCGGCAACGATCACCTCAACGCCGGCCAAACGAACACCCTTGGCAGCCCAGTCACGCGACGAACCCTGACCATAATCGGCACCAGCCACGATGATAAGAGGCTGTTTGCGCTCCATATAGGTCTCGATGGCTTCCCACATGCGGGTAACCTTGCCTTCGGGTTCGATACGCGCCAGAGAGCCCTGCTTGACCTGACCGTTTTCCTGCACCATTTCATTTAACAGTTTTGGATTGGCAAAGGTCGCACGTTGCGCCGTGAGGTGGTCACCACGGTGGGTAGCGTAAGAATTAAAATCTTCTTCCGGTAAGCCCATTTTGGCCAAATAGGCGCCTGCTGCACTGTCCAACATGATGGCATTAGAGGGTGACAGGTGGTCTGTGGTGATGTTGTCACCCAAGACCGCCAAGGCACGCATGCCCTTCATGGTGCGTTCACCTGCCAAAGCACCTTCCCAATACGGGGGACGGCGAATGTAGGTGGTATCGGGTCGCCAGTCATATAGGGGGCTCACTTTAACGCCGTCGTCTGCGACCACGTCAAACATGGGGATGTAGATGTCACGGAACTGCTGCGGTTTCACGCTTGCAGCCACAATGGCGTCAATTTCTTCGTCGCTGGGCCAGATGTCTTTCAATGTAATGGGATTGCCTTTCTGGTCGGTTCCCAACACGTCCTTCTCGATATCAAAACGAATGGTTCCTGCAATCGCATAGGCGACTACCAAGGGCGGCGACGCCAAAAAGGCCTGTTTCGCATAGGGATGGATGCGACCATCAAAGTTGCGGTTTCCAGACAGTACGGCGGTGGCATAGAGATCACGGTCTACCACTTCCTTTTGAATGACAGGATCTAGTGCACCACTCATGCCGTTGCAGGTGGTACAGGCAAAGCCGACGATACCAAAACCCAACTGCTCTAACTCGGTCAGCAGATTGGCATCTTCCAAATACAGCTGGGCTACTTTTGAACCCGGCGCAAAGGAGGTTTTTACCCAAGGCTTTCGGGTAAGACCCAAGGCGTTGGCTTTTTGGGCAATCAAACCCGCTGCCACCACATTGCGTGGGTTACTGGTATTGGTACAGCTGGTAATGGCAGCAATAATCACTGCGCCGTCTGGCATCAATCCGGGTTCATTTTCGACCACGCCTGAAATACCCGTTGCCGCCAAATCTGTGGTTGCAACACGGCGATGGGGATTGGAGGGTCCTGCAATGTTTCGTACCACTGACGACAAATCAAAGGTTAATACGCGTTCATAGTCGGCATTCACCAGGCTGTCTGCCCAAAGCCCGGTGTGCTTGGCATAGGTTTCAACCAATTTCACCTGTTCAGCATCACGACCAGTCAATTTCAAATAGTCGATGGTCATCTCGTCGATATAAAACATACCAGCGGATGCACCAAATTCGGGTGTCATGTTGGAAATGGTGGCTCGGTCACCCAGCGTTAAAGCCGCAGCGCCTGCGCCAAAGAACTCAAGGTAGGCAGATACCACTTTTTGACTGCGCAAGAATTCGGTAAGGGCCAAAACAATGTCGGTTGCGGTGATACCTGGCTGACGTTTGCCGGTTAATTCCACGCCAATGATATCGGGTAGGCGCATATAGGAGGCGCGACCTAACATCACGCTTTCGGCTTCTAAGCCACCGACACCAATGGCGATTACACCCAAGGCATCAACGTGTGGTGTGTGGCTATCGGTACCTACCAAGGTATCTGGAAAGGCCACGCCGTCTCGTGACTGAATCACAGGCGACATTTTTTCGAGGTTAATCTGGTGCATGATGCCGTTGCCGGGTTGAATCACGTCAACGTTTTTAAAGGCTTTCTTGGTCCAGTTGATAAAGTGAAAACGGTCTTCATTGCGGCGGTCTTCGATGGCGCGGTTTTTTTCAAAGGCATCCTTCTCAAAACCGGCATGTTCGACAGCAAGCGAGTGGTCAACGATCAACTGTGTGGGTACCACTGGGTTAACCTTAGAAGGATCACCGCCCTGCTCTGCAATGGCATCACGCAGACCAGCCAAGTCGACCAAGGCGGTTTGACCCAGGATGTCGTGACAGACCACACGCGCCGGAAACCACGGAAAATCCAAATCGCGTTTGCGTTCGATAATTTGTTTCAATGATGCAGTGAGCATGTCAGGAGCGCAACGTCGCACGAGGTTTTCTGCCAGCACCCTAGAGGTATAGGGTAATTTTTCGTAGGCACCTGGTGAAATGGCTTCTACAGCTGCGCGGGCATCAAAATAATCAAGCGCTGTGCCGGGCAAGGGTTTGCGGTGTGTAGTGTTCATCACGTTATCCACAGAAAAAGTTTTCAATAACAGGAACGGACGCGTATGAGAGCGCAATTACAACGCACTACTCATGGTCCATGCCTCCAAAATAGGGTGTCATAACGGCGGTATTTAAGCCGCTATGACAGGTACAACCTTATACCGAAGGCCCCTATCGTCCAGCGATTGGTGAGACTTTGCGTGGCTCAGGTCCAATATAGTCGGCGCTTGGACGAATAATGCGGTTATTGCTGCGCTGCTCCATCACGTGTGCTGCCCAACCGGTAAGCCGTGAGCACACAAAAATAGGTGTGAACAACTTGGTTGGAATGCCCATGAAATGGTAGGCAGAGGCGTGGAAGAAGTCAGCATTACAAAACAGCTTCTTGGTATCCCACATGTATTCTTCACAGGCCACAGAAATATCGTACAGCGACATATCGCCAAATTCACGCGCCAATTTTTCTGACCATGCCTTGATGATCACGTTACGGGGATCGGTGGTGCGGTAAATCGCGTGACCAAAGCCCATGATCTTCTCTTTACGCTCGAGCATGCCAGCCATCTGTACCTTGGCATCTGCGGGTGAGGTAAATTTCTGAATCATGTCCATAGCCGCTTCGTTAGCACCGCCATGCAAAGGACCCCGTAAGGTTCCTATGGCCCCTGTGATACAGGAATACATATCAGACAGGGTTGAGGCACAGACCCGTGCGGTAAAGGTAGAGGCGTTAAATTCGTGTTCTGCGTACAGAATCAAAGAAACGTCCATCACACGGCGGTGCAACTCAGAGGGTGCTTTATCGGTCAATAATTTCAAGAAATGCCCAGCAATGCTGTCTTCGACTGTGGTGCAGTCGATTGCCACACCATCGTGGCTGTAGCG
>CAWUUZ010000135.1:0-6309 GCA_963925745.1 uncultured Pseudomonadales bacterium | reverse complement strand
CACTGAAGGTGTGGGGGCATGCCCTGACGTTAGAAAGAACCATGGCCAAAGAACTGTGTCGGTGGTTGGGCTTAGAAACCGACCATGTGCTGTTTCAGACCGTTGTTGCCGTCAATCTTGCCTTGCAACGGGGGCACAGCTGTCTGCTGCTGTCCGATTGGGCAGGGCTGCAGTTATCAGAGGACGGTGCTTACCACCTGTCGCTTCCGCCATTAGCAGCGTGGCGACGGGATTTGGCAGCGCTGCCGCTTAAACCCGAAGACGATTTCCCCCTGGTATTTGAAGCGGACCGCATTTATTTACGGCGCTATTGGACCTTTGAAACCGAGCTGGCGGCGCAACTCAAACACCGTCTTGAACCCGACAACAGCCCACTCGATCCAGAAGTCTTGGCGCGAATGGCATTGCTGTTTCCTGCCAGAACAGAGGCGCAGGGTGGTGGCACAGACTGGCAGCGGGTGGCGGCAATCAATACCCTGCATCAACGCCTGTCAGTCATTGCCGGTGGGCCTGGTACGGGTAAAACCTATACCGTAACGCGGATACTGGGCTGTCTTTTGGCGCAGTACGAACACAGGCCAGTCATACGGTTGGTTGCGCCTACGGGAAAGGCCGCGCAGCGGTTGACAGAATCCATCGCCCAAGCCAAGAGCGCCCTGTATGAACAGCATGGCGCCGATTGGATTCTCAGTATTCCGGACCAAGCCAGCACCATTCACCGCCTGTTGGGTGTGCGACCCAAGCAATTACAGTTCCGTCACAACAGCCGTAATCCGTTAAGGTTGGACTGTTTGCTGATTGACGAAGCCTCTATGGTCGATTTGCCGCTGATGACGCGGCTATTTCGCGCCTTGCCCAACGACTGCAGGATCATCTTGATTGGTGATGCGGAGCAACTTCCCTCCGTTGCCGCTGGTAGTGTGTTGGCCGATCTCACCCCGTTGCCACACCCCGGTTATTCGGTAGCGCGGGCAAAGAGTCTGGGTGTCGAACCCAGTAACAAGAGCATTCCTGCGGATTATCTGACCTTTCTTCGCCACAGCCACCGCTTTGATGATCAGGGTGGCATTGGCGTTTTGGCAGGGCAGGTGATGCGCGGTGAGATAGCAGCGAGTTGGGAAACACTGCTGTCTGACAATGCTGCCTTAAAACAGGTGCCCCAGTCGCACTTTGAACAGCAACTCCGTCAGTGGGTCGATGAACACTATAGACCCCTTATTCAAGCGCAGGATGTGGCAACAGCGTGGCAATTTTTAGCGGCCTTTCGGGTGCTGTGTGCAACCCGAGTCGGCAAGCAGGGAACGGTTGCCCTTAACACCACCATAACCCAGTGGTTAATGCCTGGCGCACAGACGTATTTTCGTGGCCAACCCATCATGGTGACCCAAAACGATTACGGTCTCGATCTGTTTAACGGCGATGTCGGCTTGATTTGGCCAGATGATGACGGGCAGTTGGTTGCCTTCTTCCCACGGGCAGATAGCCAGTTTCTCAAGGTGTCGGTAGCACGCTTACCCCTGTTTGAAACTGTTTTTGCCATGACCATTCACAAAACCCAGGGGTCGGAGTTTGAACAGGTCGTGATGGTGCTGCCCGACAAATCGAGCGACTTTTTGAGCCGTGAATTGATTTATACCGGTCTAACACGGGCCAAAAAACATTTTAGCTACTGTGGCGATGCTGCCGTTTGGCGCAGCGCTGTTGCCCGTCATGCGGGAAGGCATTCTGGGTTGCGTATGCGGCTGGGTTTGTCGGATGGTTCAGAGACTGCGGAGACTAACGTGGCCGATGGGTCGAAACAAAAAACAACACCCCCTGCGGGCGTTCCTGAACAAACCCAACTCGATTTTTGACCCGCTAAGCGGTTGGCGGCGCCGGTGCAGATTGGGTCTCCTAGGGAGATTCAATCAAGACCATGCCATTTTCGATGCGGTGCGGAATAGCGGTCAGAGAATCACCCTGGCAAGGGCCTGTAATGCAGTGTCCGGTATCCATTTCAAAGAGTGCGCCATGGGTAGAACATTCAATGAGCTGACCATCACCGTCTAGAAACTGGTCTTCCTGCCAATCCAAATTGACACCCAGGTGGGGGCATTCATTGAGATAGACAAACACCGCACCATCGTATCCCACCGCAAAGACAGCCGTTTTGCTGTCGACTTGGAACCCTTTGCTGACACCATCACTGATGTCAGTTGCGGCACATAGTGTTATCTCTGTCATTCTGTTTCTACCCTAGGTACATCGAGGCTTTTGATGTGTTCTGCCTGTGCTCTGAGCAGGGCATCATACTGTCCTTGCAGACCGTCGAGTTGCCACACTTCCAGTCGGCGTCCATCAGCTGTGATCACATCTCTATAAATACTCGCCTGCAGCCTTTCATTGAGAACGGCGTACTGAAACAAGGATTCGGTTAATAGGATCAATTCGCCATCGTGGTGCAGGTGTACATAGTCCAGATCGTCAAAAACCGGTCCCACCCCATGGGTGACAGGCCAAGGCGCAGCGCCACTGCCGGTCCAAAAACTACCGGCTGCGACAGACAGAGACAGCGGTGTCTCATTGCGGGTGAGAAAATACAATACGCGGGCCGCGCAGAGCGCATTAACGGCGGCTTCATCGGAGTCGTCCCCGTTCAGACCAAAGGCGATATACAAACCATTGCCCAAACGGTGTCCCTGATAGATTTCAGCGACGCTGTTCATCCAGCCTTCTAGCACATTGATGGTATCCCACTGCCTGTCTGCTGAGACAGTTTTTGGTTGTAAGGATTCGGTCGTCGGTGCGCAATAGAGAACGATGGCGGTGTGAAACTGGGGTACATCCAAAATGGGATCGGCAACGACCAAGGGCATCTGGTTTGGGTCGAGGCGCTCCTTTAACAGGTTTACCGTACTGAGTAACTGACTGCCCGATTCAGAGAGGGTTTTGTCCCAATCCTGAGGGCGAAAATGTTCCGTTTCAAAAAGCGGTTTGAGGTGCCGATTCAGACCCCTCCAGTAGATCAGCATCGTAGTGCTGCGGTGTATAAAGAACAGCAACCAAAAGACCTGAACCAAAAGGGTGATAAAAAAGACTGTTAGCGCCCAATAGCGAACGCCTGCAATAGGCTGAACGACCAGCTGGGTATAACCGATAAGTTGGCCGTCAAACTGTATGGCCTCATTTAGGGTGATTCCTGACAATCGGGCATCGCCAAAGGCGGTTAAAACAGTGCCTGTGCCATCCAGAATTTCTCCAGAGTAAATATCGGGCCGAGCAACCAGGGTCTTCAAAAACACATTCAGATTGGTCAGGTTGCGGGTTTGTAATAGGGGTGCGACATAACTGGCAGCAATGGCAATGACCGTGGCGTTTCTCACGTCAGCTTCTGCCTGCAAGTCGGCTCTATGCTGGGACGACAGGTTCAGATAGAGGAAGGCAGCCAGCAACCATATAAAAAGGCTTCCCACTAAGAAACGTTTTGATTTTAGTGTTACCTGTAGCGAATTTTGGGCGTTGGTCACAAACTATCCTTGTGGCAATAAAAAAGATTTAGGAATCAATGACATTTTGGTCAGCAAGGTTACAATAGGCAGCAAATTGATTAAACCTTTAAACGTAAAACAAGCCATATTTAAATCGGTGCTTGTGGCACGTTGATCCAAATAACCAGGAGTTTTCATGAGCGATAAGATTGCAGAAGTGTCCGCCCAGTTAGAGCAAATTAAAAATGGTCTGTTTCGAATGGGACCTGAACGTATTCGAGCCATGTCTACACATGAAACCGATGATCTATTGATTGAGTTGGCGAAAGTGACGGATACCGCACTCGCCACTCTGGCTAGCCTAAAAGCAAAATAAAATGAAAGCCGCCCTGTGCGGCTTTTTTGTGCCTGCTATTTGGGTAAGCGGGTTGGGTTCGAGCAATGAATGAACCCGTCGCTGTTTGATTGTTACTTGTCTTAATTGGGTATGCCTTGATGACATTATTACAGGTGTTGCTGACTAGCGAAGAATCGGCCAGCAAGACAGATAGGACAGATTCTTGTGCACCAACCCTGTTGGGGCTTTTTCTATCACAGCTGGCAGCCGCTCATGGGCGCTGGCAGGATATTAAGCTGACCCCAGACCACCTCGATGCCCAGGCTATCTTTAAGCGTGAAGCCGATGCGTCGGTGTTTTTGGCATCGATGTCAGACAGCGCTACCGAGCAGACACTCAGCTTTCAAACCAGCACCGGTAACAACAGGTTCTCCCAGGTAGTCAGTGCCAAAGTGCTTGGCCCCAACACCGATCAGGTTGTAACCCTCATAACGCCCTACAGTGAATCGGGATACGATGCTGACACCCTAATACAGTTGGCAAATGCCATCGCAGAGCAGGGTGGGGCCGTGTCAGGGATTAGAAGGCTGTCGGATCCCCATCGCAACAGTGACGAACCCGTCATGATGGTATTGCAGTGGTGGGTAACAGGCACAATTCGTCAGCCCAGTGTCTTTCGAGATGCGCTCTTAAGGTTGGCTGAAACACATCAGGTAGATATCGTTTTACGTGCAGCGCCGTCATTAACAGAAGGCAGTGCATTGGCGGTTTTTGACATGGATTCGACCCTGATTCAGGCCGAGGTGATTGATGAGTTGGCCATTCGAGCGGGCATCGGAGCCGAGGTTAGCGCCATCACAGCGTTGGCAATGCAGGGAAAACTCGATTTCCAACAAAGTTTTCGACAGCGCATGGCACTGTTATCGGGTTTGGATGTCAGCGTGTTGGCAGACATCGCCAAAGACCTGCCCATCATGCCGGGCGCGGTGAGACTGTTTCGAAACCTCAAGGAATTGGGCTACAAAACCGCCATTCTATCGGGCGGCTTCACCTATTTTGCAGAACAGCTTCAGCAGCTTTTGGCGATTGACGCAGTGTATGCCAACACCCTTGATACTG
This sequence comes from uncultured Pseudomonadales bacterium, assembly GCA_963925745.1. GTDB lineage: Bacteria > Pseudomonadota > Gammaproteobacteria > Pseudomonadales > Natronospirillaceae > CAJXZL01. The sequence goes on along the minus strand of CAWUUZ010000135.1, from coordinate 1,386 downwards.
TGGATGGCAAACTCACGGGGCAGGTGTTAACAGAGATAGTAGATGGGCAAAAGAAGAAAGATTTACTGCAGCAGCTGGCGGCAGAGATGGCACTGCCACTGTCGCGTACCATCGCAGTGGGTGATGGTGCAAACGACATCCCCATGCTACATATCGCTGGATTGGGTGTTGCCTTTCATGCCAAACCAGCAGTGAAGGCTGCCGCGACGCACAGCCTCAGTGTCGGGGGATTGGATACCCTGCTGTATGTGATCGGTCACAGTGACGCGGATCTCTCCTAGGCTGAAACCACTGAAACAATCCCGCCAGTCATACCGCAGGCACAGAGATGCCATCGAGTATTTGCTGGCTTGCCGTGGTGCCAATGACCACCCAATCGGTTGGTTTGGTCACCAGGGGTTGTTGAAAGCGTAGGCCGTCAAAAACGGCAGCAATCGCCATGGCAACCTGCAGTGGATTGGTATCAGCGCGAAATTCTCCCCGATCAATTCCCGATCGAATCAGATCTGACAGCAAACCCATCAGCTCGTCATAGGCATGGCGAACGCGTTCTAAAATAGGCTGATTGTCGAGTGCCATCGTCAGCATGTCTAGGGACATGCGGCCGTGCTGGATGGGGTCCTGTAGGGCGACAACCCTTACCATGTTTTCAATGCGATCCCGCACACTGCCGTCTTGCGCCAAAGCCACATTGATTGCCTTGCGCTGCAAGTCGGTATAGATGTCAATAACACCCAACACCAGTGATTCTTTGCTGTCAAAGTAGTGATAAACACCACCCTTACTCAGCCCCGAAACCTGAATGATTTCATTCATGCTGGTTTGTTGAATGCCCTTTGTCATAAACAGTTCAACGGCGGCGTGCAGAATCTGCTGTTTCCGATTTTGGGTTGGTGCTTCCTTAGCCATCATGTCGGTTGTCCGCTGGGGGTTAGTACTGCCATGTGATTGTCCAAACAGCGAGGACCTCGCCATTAAAGCCGGCATAGGGTGATTCACTCGCTGCCTTGGCCTGTGTTAGCTGCAACTCCATGTCCCACTGATCGTTAAAGCGATAACCCAAGGAAGTTGAAGCCATCACCATCGCGCCAGCCAGATCGCCGGTCGCCATTACCGAAAAAGACAGGTCGTCGTGCATGAATTGGTCTGAAAAACGTACCATCGCACCGGCTTCGAGATCAGAGGCAACAATGACTGAGGGTGGTGTAGGTGGTGCAGACATCAGTAATGAGCCACTGGTTCCATCGAGGTTTTGCCATTGGCGGCCATACAGGGTCACGCCAAGCTGTTGTCCACCTGAGGCGCTAAATTCAAAGCCAGCACCAAAATCTAATCGGTTAAAGTGGTTGGTTGCCAAGGTTGGGAAGGTGCCCGAATACAGCGCCA
>CAWUUZ010000134.1:0-5467 GCA_963925745.1 uncultured Pseudomonadales bacterium | reverse complement strand
TTTCAAGGTCTTCAACCACAGACGAAAAGGTTGCTAGATCGCTGGCTTCATTTCGCGCATCGATACAGATTGCCACTTTTTTGTGTAGTGCGGATGCTTCAAAATGGTGTGCCAATACGGGCAGCAAAATGGCGGGAAGGTTGTCAACACAATACTAGCCAAGATCCTCTAACGCTTGAAGCGCAGCAGATTTTCCAGAGCCAGATCGTCCACTCAGTATGATTAACTTCATCAGAAAGTACCTTCAGAGTGTATTGGGTATGCCCAATATTAGGTATGTGTGATTTCCCTATGGATGTCTATGGCATCCTGCAGTGTTCTGAGTTTTTCACGCACAGGGTTGGACGACAATTTTTCCGCAATTTGAGATAAGAGTTCAAGGTGCTCTTGGGTCTGTTCTTCAGGAACCAACAACACAACAATAAGATCCACGGGAATCTTATCGACGGAATCGAAGTCAACAGGTGTTTCTAAACGGAAAAAAGCACCTGTTATTTGTTTGCAAACAGATAGACGACAATGGGGTATGGCCACTCCATGCCCAAATCCGGTACTGCCGAGCCGCTCACGATTGACCAAACTGTCAAACACAATGTCAGCATTCAGTTCAGTCGCAAATTGACTCAATATCTGAGATATATTTTGCAATACCTTTTTTTTAGATGACCCAGGCACATCGACAAAGATGCACCCAGGTGAAATCGCTTGAGAAAGAGTAGCCATAATACCTTATTAGGTTCCAGTGCCGTGTGAACGGGCAACATGTTTTTCTTTGTGCTTCAACAATTGACGGTCAAGCTTGTCATTCATGAGATCAATGGCAGCGTAGAGATCATCGTGTGTTGCATCAGCGTGTATTTGTGTACCGGCCATATGAATCTGAGCTTCTGCTTTTTGACGCATTTTTTCAACGCTAAGGGTTACCTGTACATTGGTAATGCTATCGACATGACGCTCTAGTTTTACCAAGCGACTCTTTACATATTCTTTAAGGGGATCAGTCACTTCAATGTGATGGCCACTGATGTTGACTTGCATATTATTCTCCTATTACAAACGGACCGAAGTCCTCAACATGTACCAAACGCTAACAGCGATGGCACCTAAATGAATTGTTGCATTGGTACATTCTCGTGCGACGTACCAATATTAAAGCGGTCTTGCGATTCAATTATACCAATTGTTTGCGTTCATTGGACGGTGGAATGTTCAATGCTTCGCGATATTTTGCAATTGTTCGTCTGGCAATTTGAATTCCGAGCTCCTCAAGCATGTCTGCAATTCGATTGTCACTCAATGGTTTTCGCGTATTTTCTTCAGCAATCATCTTTTTGATAATAGAGCGAATCGCAACTGACGAACATTCACCACCACCGACGGTACTGACATGACTCGAGAAGAAATATTTTAACTCAAAAATGCCCATAGGTGTGTGCATATATTTCTGAGTTGTCACCCGTGAGATGGTTGACTCATGCATTTCGACGGCTTCTGCAATCACATTTAAAACCAGTGGTTGCATGGCTTCAGGACCATTCTCGAAGAACGCGATCTGATGTTCAACAATTTTCGTTGCCACTTTCAATAAGGTTTCATTACGGCTCTGTAGGCTCTTGATAAACCAGCGCGCTTCTTGGAGGTTCTCGCGCAAGAAGGTGTTGTCAGCGCTATTGTCAGCCCGCTTCACCATGGAAGCATAGCCTGAATGAATTTTAATTTTAGGCGCTATCTCAGGATTGAGCGTGACAAGCCATCTGCCTGTGGTTGCGTCCTTGGTTACCAAAACATCAGGAATCACATACTCAGGAGGGCTATCAGCAATCAAGGCCCCAGGCTTTGGATTCAGGGTCTGAATAAGGGCAATGATAATTTTAAGCTGGGGCTCTTTGATGCGTGACCGTCGCATCAGAGTGGCGTAGTCACGATTGCCCAGATAACTTAGATATTGTGTGACGACCACGATGGCTTCTTTGAGTAACGGTGTTTTTTCGGGCAGCTGTTTGAGCTGTGCCAATAGGCAATCACTGAGGTCTCTGCTGCAGCATCCGACGGGATCAAACTGTTGGAGTCGGTGCAAAACAGCTTCGACTTCATCCGTTTCTAAAGGATCCTCTTCTGAGCTAAGGTCTGTTTCCAGACCCGATAGAAGCTCTTCCCATTCGCCAGAAATATAGCCATCGGGGTCAGTTGCGTCGATGATAGACAGTGCGATCGCTTGATCACGGTCGCTCATTGGAGTGAGATTCAGCTGCCACAAGAGGTGGGACTGAAGCGAATCTGTGGTGGCATTTTGATTGTCAAAATACCCGTCGTCATTGCCGCCACTATCCGATGCGCTGCCACTGGTGGCATGTTGGTAAACATCGTCCCAAGAACTGTCTACGCCCAAGTCATCCGGGATCGTTTCCGAAGGGGTAGCCGCAATTTCTTGGATGTCGTCGTCTGAAGATTGGTAGTTGTCTTGTTCGGAGAAATCGGTGGGAGATTCGCCCGATGAATAGTCGTTGTCATTTTCAAATTCGGTTGTGCCACCCTCTGTCACACCGTCAGCATCCTCTTCTTCAAGCTCCAACATGGGGTTGGACTCAAGCGCCATTTGGATCTCTTGTTGCAAATCCAATGTCGAAAGCTGTAGCAACTTTATTGCTTGCTGCAACTGAGGGGTCATGGTCAGTTGCTGGCTCATCCTAAGGGATAAAGTAGGCTTCATGATAGGGGACTAAACGCTATGGCAGGGGTCATAACCTAAATTGATCTCCCAAATAGGTTTTGCGGACCAGTGGGTTATTGAGTACAGCGTCTGAATCTCCCTGAGCGATAATGCCGCCGTCTCCCACGATATAGGCGTGCTCGCAGATGTCTAAGGTCTCGCGAACATTGTGGTCGGTAATCAGGACGCCAATGCCACGATTTTTGAGGTGCGTGATAATGTCTTTTATGTCGTTAACTGAAATAGGGTCGACGCCAGCAAAGGGTTCATCTAACAGGATGAATTTTGGATCCATAGCGAGTGCGCGGGCTATTTCAACGCGTCGGCGTTCGCCTCCAGACAGTGCCATACCGAGGCTGTCGCGGAGGTGGCCAATGTGGAATTCTTCAACAAGGCTGTCACAGCGTTCTTGCCGCGTTGTCTTTGTAAGGTCTTTACGCATTTCCAATATCGCCATGATATTGTCCTGTACCGACAGACGCCGAAATACGCTGGCTTCCTGAGGTAGATAGCCAATACCCTTGGCTGCGCGGCCATGAATGGGTAGGCCTGTGATGTCTTCACCATCAATAAAAACGTTCCCCCTGTCAGAGGGTACGAGTCCAACAATCATATAGAAACAGGTGGTTTTTCCAGCGCCGTTAGGTCCAAGCAAACCTACAATCTGCCCAGATGACACCTCTAATGACAAATCCTTCACGACCGCTCTTGGGCCGTAAGACTTTGCGAGATGTTTGGCAACGAGCTGACTCATGGCGCGTCCTGAGGTGTGGGCATAAATATCAATTCCATGCGACCATCGCCGACGTTTGGATCACCCACGATAACGGCATAACCCGAATCAAGTTGGTAATCGATGGTCCCGCCTGACATGCGGTTGTCACCTTCAATGACAATGGCATTCTTGTCGATATGTAATACCTGTGTTTTAACGTCATAGCGCAACAGATCGCCTTCAGCATGCAAGCGTTTACCGCTGTCGTCTGTTATTTGACTGAACTTTGCTGGGGTGCCAGTGGCTTCAACAAAGGTGATGCGACCCGATTCAAGTCGCACCTCGAGATGATCCGAAAATATGGTGATGCTGCCCTGAGTAAAGGCGACCTGACCGTCATAGGTTAACAGGCCATTTGCGTTATCAAGCGAACTGCGTTCGGCTTTGATAGATATCGGTTGTTGGGCGTCGTCGGGCAAAGCCAAAGCACCTGGTGTCACGAAACAGGACAGTAACAGCAACATCAGTTTTGACGATCTATTCATTATTGACCTCATATTGCGTTTGTACATTTGCGTGGAATTGCACGAATTCACTGTGGGTATCAAAAGTCATGCCAACTGCGTCTAGTTTACCGTGCTGCGATGTCATTGTCACAGGATCCTTTGTGGATACGATCCCAGAACGGGTATCCACAGTGAGGGATTCGGTGTTAATCGCAACGCTGTCGCTACCTGGCTTTTTTGCAAGAACCTGCTGCGACAATTGAAAGGTTTCGACGTTGTCGTAGCTGCCTATTTCTGCGGAAACAGACCAGGTTGTTGCTTGATCAGAATAGAATTCAATCTTGGGTTTGGTCAGCGTTGTGGTTGAAGCGCCTTCTCGTTGCTCGAGGCGCACACCAGCAATGGTTTCTGTCAGTTGCCCATCACGGTTAAATTGTCGGGTCTGTACCCCCTCGGCGAAGAGTACCAAGGGTGCTGGCCCATCGACTACGCTTGATTCAAGGGTGGCGGTGCTTGTCATCGTGGCATTGATTAAAAAATACCCTACGAGCAACATCAGAATTGCTGATATCAGTCGTTTGGGCTGCATCCACATTTATGCGAGTCCAGCCTGAATCAGGTCGTGGAGGTGGATAACACCCTTTGGTGTTTTATCTGCATTCAAAACAATCAAGTTGGTGATTTTTTGTTTTTCCATAATATAGAGGGCTTCTGCAGCGAGTTGGTCTTCGCCAATGACCGTGCCGCCACCATGGATCACATTTTTAATTTGTTGGGTCAGCAGGTTTTCGGGGTCATTCAGAGCGCGTCTTAAATCACCGTCTGTAAATACGCCAGAAAATGTTTGGTCTGGATGCACCACAATCGCAATGCCGAGTTTTTTGGCCGTCATTTCAATCAGGACGTCTCTTAGCACGGTCGTGTCGGCAACCAAGGGCAGTGTCTCGCCGGTGTGCATCAGTCCACTCACCTTGAGTAACAGCCGTTTACCCAGACTGCCACCGGGGTGTGAGAAGGCAAAATCCTCTGCGGAAAAACCCCGTGCTTCCATAAGCGCAACCGCCAGTGCATCGCCGAGAACCAATTGGACGGTGGTCGAGGACGTAGGTGCCAAATTCAAGGAACAGGCCTCTTGCGGCACGCTACAATTTAGCAGGGCATCGCCAGATTTGGCCAAAAAGCTTGTGATATTGCCGGTCATTGAAATCAGCTGTGCGCCGACCCGCTTTATCGATGGGATGATGGTGACGATCTCTGCGCTTTCGCCAGAGTTAGACAGTGCCAGTACCACATCTGATTGCGTGATCATGCCGAGATCACCGTGGCTCGCTTCACCAGGATGTACAAAAAATGCGGGTGTACCCGTACTGGCCAGAGTTGCAGCAATTTTTCGACCAATATGACCTGACTTCCCCATGCCTGTTACGATGACGCGGCCTTTTGCTGCCAAAATAATGTCACAGGCGCGTGCGAATTCCGTGTCGATTTGTAGGAGCAGTTGGGCAACAGCTTCCTGCTCTATCGTTATGGTTCTAC
>CAWUUZ010000133.1:0-3165 GCA_963925745.1 uncultured Pseudomonadales bacterium | reverse complement strand
GCATGAAGGACCCTGGTGTGGTGTCTGTGACCGAAATCTACCATTATTATAAGCGCTGTGGCGTTGCCACTGTGGTCATGGGTGCGAGTTTTAGAACAGCTGAAGAGATTGAATGTTTGGCAGGTTGTGACAAATTGACCATCAGTCCGGCGCTTATTGACGCGCTTGCCAAGGACACAGGTGCTTTACCGCGCCACCTCAGCCCAACCACCGATACCGCCGATGCACTCGACCCGCAAACAGAAGGCAGCTTTCGATTGGCTATGAATGCTGACGCCATGGCAACAGAAAAACTGGCTCATGGTATCCGCGGCTTTATCCAAGACCAAGAGACACTCGAAACCCTGTTAACCGCACGGTTTTTATCTCACTAAGAGCAAACGTCTGGGGCTGCTGCAGTGTTGCGGCAGCCCAACCCCTAACGCATCAATCAGATGCGTTGACTTCCCCTTTCCATGCGTCAGTCTTTAGTGGCATTTTTAGGAAACGTTTTCCCTCAGAATTTGCCGTTGGCAGATGCCCACCATCAATATTGACCTGAATACTGGCGTACAGCAGTCGTGGTGTCGCCAACCCCGCATCTCGTGTTTCACGAAAGGCAACAAAGTCTTCAACGGTCGTCTTAGCCGATAACTGAATGTTATCTGCCTTCTGCGCGCCAATGGTTGATTCACACAGCATGGCACGGCCATTGGGCTGATAATCATGCCCAACCCAAACCTTGGTTTCATCAGGTAGCTGATACAAAACATCTGAAATACTGTGGTACAGGGTTCGCGCATCGCCACCCGGAAAATCACAACGGCCCGTGCCATAGTCGGGCATAAAGAGCGCATCGCCTGTAAACACATTGTCACCGATGAGATACGATATACAGGCGCGGGTGTGACCTGGGGTAGGCAATGCTTGAAAGCGCATGCTACCGGCAACAAGCATCTCACCGTCTGCAATCAAATGGTCAAATTGTTTGCCAGTGACATCAAATGTAGCGTCAAACGAAAACACCCCTTTAAACGCTTTCTGTACCTCTGTTATATGACGACTGATACCCACTTTGGCATTGGGATAGACCTCTTTATACAGCTGAGAGGCACTGATATGGTCAGCATGCGCATGGGTTTCTAGGAGCCAATGCAATCGCAAGCCTTCCTGTTCAATAAAACCCCTTACTGTTTGAAAATGCGCCGTATCGACTTTTCCAGTCGTTGGATTGAAACCCAATACTGGGTCGATCACCACGCAATCTTTGGTAACGTCATCCCACACCACATAGGTCAGGGTATTGGTAATCTCATCAAAAAATGCTTTAACCTTCATCATCTACCTCATTTTTTGGTGCCGCATCGCTCAACTGTTTGGCAGCCTGAACCGCTGCATGCACCCGCAAATAAAATCGGTCTTTTCCTACCCGATCTACAAAACCAGACCGCTGCATCACATCCATCACAGGACCCTTTACATAGGCAAAGAAGTAAGAAAGTCCCCTTTCCCTGCCTTCCACAACCAACTCATGTAACGCAGTGTCCGCTGAAGAATCCAATTGATTTATAGAGCAAGCATCGATAACGATGCACTGTAACTCTGAACCCATTAATGCTTGCTGTTCGCGAATCTTCTCTTTCAAGAAAGAGACATTGCCATAGTAAAACTGCGCGTCAAAACGCAGGATTAGAATTCTGGGGTCACATTCAACGGCGTAGCGTTTCACATTGCGGTAATCTTCTGTGCCGGGAATGAGACCCATAACAGCAAAGTGGGGCCTTGTGGTCTTTGCCAAAAACCACAACAATGAGGCCGTAATACCAATCAATATGCCTTCTTTGACACCGACGACCAGCGTCGCAATAAAGGTAAATACGAGCAACACCAAGTCTTCTCGCTTTACCTTCCACAGATGTTTGACCTCTGCGACATCCACCAAGCCGAATACCGCAACAATAATAATGACGCCCAATACCGCTTTTGGAATGTAATAGAACATTGGGGTTAGAAAGATCAAACTAAGTCCCAAAAACAAAGCCGTAATAATGGATGCCAATTGGGTATTGGCACCTGCAGAATTGTTTACAGCACTGCGTCCGAATCCCCCTGCTGATGGCATCGCTTGAAACAGCGAACCCACAATATTGGCAGCGCCCAAACCGATCAACTCTTGATTGGGAACGATGTCATACCTATTTTCGCGCGCCAGTTTGCGAGCGACTGCAATAGACTCTATAAAGCCAATAAAGGCGATCGCCATTGCTGTGGGCAATAACTGTTGCATTTGTAGCCAAGTGACGTTGGGAACGTCCAATACCGGAAATCCCTCGGGAATATGACCAACAACAGAAACACCCTGCTGGTCAAACCGGAAAATCCAAACCACCAGGGTTGAACCGATTAACAACAACATGGAATTTGGTAGCTTGGGCGCCCAACGCTTTAATAAGACTGCAATAACAAAGGACGACAGCCCAATGCCCACTGTTGCCGGATTCGCCTGATCGAGTAGCGCAGACAAAATAGGCAACAATTCAAAAATGTTTTCAGATCGGGGTAGACTCACACCCAAGACATGCCCCAATTGAGAAACGATAATAATAATGGCTGCTGCAGAGGTAAATCCACTGATCACTGGATGAGACATGAAGTTAGTGAGATAGCCGAGCTTCAACAAGCCCATCAGCAGTTGAATGACCCCAATCATGCCTGCCAAAGCAATGGCCAACATAACATAGGTTTCAGGGGGCATAGGCCCCAACCCACCGATGCCACTGCTCACAAGCAAAGCCACCATAGCGGCTGGACCCACTGCCAGTTGCCGTGACGTACCCAAAATGGCATAGACCAATACAGGTAAAATGCCCGCATAGAGGCCGTGGATAGCTGGCAGACCAGCGAGCATTGCATAGGACATCGCTTGCGGAATGAGCATCATCGCAACCGTTAAGCCAGCAATGACATCACCCCGAACGTTGCTGCTGCGATACTGCGGCAACCATTCTAGAATTGGGAACCACCTGTGCAAAAAACGCATATTTGTTCTTCTCTTGCTACGTAGAGGCAATTCACCGAATGGCCCCTTTGGTTAATACCGGAATGTTGTGCATGCCCTGTATATTAGAAAAATATAATATATGACTCTTCAATCAGATTCCAGTGCCCATTTTTGCATAGTAGCTC
>CAWUUZ010000132.1:0-3568 GCA_963925745.1 uncultured Pseudomonadales bacterium | reverse complement strand
CGTGAATTTGGCATGAGCGCCATCATGAACGGCATGGCACTACACGGTGGCTTTATACCCTACGGTGCAACCTTCTTGATGTTTGTTGAATACGCCCGTAATGCCGTGCGTATGGCAGCCTTGATGAAGCAACGCAGTATTTTTGTGTATACCCATGATTCGATTGGTTTGGGCGAAGACGGTCCAACACACCAGCCAGTAGAGCAGATGGCGTCGTTGCGTATGACCCCGAATTTGGTGAACTGGCGTCCCTGTGATGCGGTCGAGTCCGTGGTTGCTTGGAAAGAAGCCCTGGTTCGAAACACCGGGCCATCGACCTTGATTTTCTCACGCCAAAACCTGCCTCATGTGGCACGTTCTGCAACGGATATCGCCAATATTTCACGCGGTGGTTATGTGTTGAAAGACTGTGCGGCTAGCCCAGACTTGATCTTGATCGCGACGGGCTCGGAAGTGTCCTTGGCACTTGAGGCGTCCGTAACGCTGACTGCTGCTGGACATCAGGTGCGGGTTGTTTCTATGCCAAGTACTGACCAGTTTGATCTGCAAGACGCAGCCTATAAGGAGTCTGTGTTACCTGCAGCGGTATCACGCAGGGTTGCGGTTGAAGCAGGCATACGGGATTTCTGGTTCAAATACGTTGGTTTGAACGGTGCGGTCATCGGCATGGACACCTTTGGCGAATCAGCCCCTGCCAATCAGCTGTTTGCACACTTTGGAATCACAACAGAGGCGGTTGTGGCCGCGTCTGAGAAATTGCTGAAGGCCTAGTCAGCCGGCTTAGATTGATAGAATCCCGTGAATAGTTGTGCTGTTCTCGGGATTTTTTTTGCTTTTTTAGCAGGATGCTTTTCGAATCGCAGACCATAAATTAAAAGTGTGCTAGCGCCGCAGGCTACTGTTTGTATGAATTCAAGCCGATACCCTTGGCGCCGAAGGGCTCAATATTGGCTGTGTAAAACCATAGCAGCCGATAAACCAAGGGTATTCTCTGTTTGATAAAAAGTGTTCACAGGATTATAGTCCCAGATCGCTTAGAGAAAATTTCACTGGGCAAATGCACCACATGATAAAAATAACAATAAAAGGGCTGATGTTCTGCTTTGCAAATTCAGCCAACATTGCTACCTTAGTAGCACAGAAGTATGTTCTAAAAACGATTTCTAAAATAATACAGTTGACCATAGATGAAGGGGATCCACATGAAAGGTATCTTTAAAATAGCAGCAGCGACCGTGCTGACTTTGGGCGCTTCTCTTGCGCTTGCTGCACCAAAATTTGCTCCTGCGGTTGTATATGACCAAGCGGGTAAGAACGACAAGTCATTTAACGAAGCCGTATACCGTAATGGTGTGCTGCGTTTCAGTGCTGACTTTGGCCCTGTTGTTGCTGAATTTGAGCCACAGAGCGAAACGCAGATGGAACAGGGTTTGCGTCGTTTGGCACAAAAAGGCAGAAGCCCCATTATTGCCATCGGCTTCACCTTCGGATCTGCAGTTGAAAAAGTAGCCAAAGAATTCCCAGATCTTCAGTTCGCCATCATCGACATGGTCGTTGACCTACCTAACGTTCAGTCTATTGTTTTTGCTGAGCACCAGGGTTCTTTCTTGGTAGGTGCTTTGGCAGCTATGAAGTCTGAAACCAACAAGGTTGGTTTTATCGGCGGCATGGATATTCCATTGATCCGTAAATTTGCCTGTGGTTATGCCCAGGGCGCGAAATACGTCAACTATGAAGTTGAAGTATTTGAAAACATGACAGGTACAACACCTGAAGCATGGGGTAACCCATCTAAGGGTGCTGAGTTGGCTAAAGCACAGGTTTCTAAAGGCGCTGACGTAATCTTCGCAGCTGCTGGCGGTACCGGTATCGGTGTTTACCAGGCAGCTGCTGATGCAGGCATCTATGCCATTGGTGTAGACAGCAACCAGAACTATATGCAGCCAGGCACCATGTTGACTTCAATGCTGAAGCGCGTTGGTGTTGCAGCCTATGATTCTTGGAAAGAAGCCCGTGACGGCACCTGGGAAGGTGGCTTCAAGGTTATGGATATCACCAATGGTGGTGTTGATTGGGCACTTGACGACTTCAACCGTGATTTGATCACGCCTGATATGCGTTCTTGGGTTGAAGCCATCAAGGCTGACATCCAGTCTGGTGAGATTGTTGTGCATGACTATATGGCTACAAACAGCTGCGAGATGTAATGTCGCCTGTTTAAAGCACGACAATGTGGGCGGCCCTCGGGTCGCCTTTTTCATTACAGTGCCACAAAGTTGTCACAAGCCATGTCTTTTCCTTTTTTAGCCGTATTGCCAGAAAACATCGCTTGGAGCAGCACCCCAGTTAACGTAAAATCAACGCACCATTACCAATCAATGAGCGCCATTGGACACAGATGCGCGCCGATTTTAAAAGGTTCCTACTATGACTGATTCCTTTGCGATTGAGTTGCAGGGTATCGACAAAAAATTTGGCGATGTACACGCCAACAGAGCCATCGACCTTCAAATAAAGAAGGGCACCATACACGGAATCGTTGGTGAAAACGGCGCTGGAAAATCGACTCTCATGAGTATCCTATATGGCTTCTATCGCGCCGATGCGGGTACCATTAAAATTAATGGTAAAGAAGTTCGTATCAACGGGTCATCTGACGCCATCAAGGCGGGTATTGGCATGGTGCACCAACACTTTATGTTGGTGGAAAACTTTACCGTATTGGAAAACGTCATGCTGGGTTCAGAAGGTGGCGCGGCCCTTGATAAAGGCACCAAGGCAGCCCGAATTGAGCTCCAAAGACTCGAAACCGATTATGGTCTTGAAGTAGACCCAGATGCAAAAATTGAAGACTTGCCGGTTGGCCACCAACAGCGGGTAGAGATTTTAAAGGCCCTTTACCGGGGCGCTGAGATTCTTATTCTCGATGAGCCAACAGGCGTACTAACCCCGCAAGAAACAGCCCACCTGTTTAAAATTCTAAAAGCACTGAAAGACCAGGGCACCACGGTGGTGCTGATCACCCACAAACTGCGTGAAATTATGGCCGTGACAGACCATGTTTCTGTGATGCGACAGGGTGCAATGGTTGCCCATGTTGATACGGTGAATACCGACCGCAACGCCTTGGCCGAGCTGATGGTTGGCCGCAAGGTGCGCTTTACCGTCGACAGAGCAGAACATGCACGCGGCGACATTAAGCTAAAGGTCGAAAATCTGGTCGTTGAGGAAGATGGCGTGCGCCGCATCAACAACCTGAGCTTTGAGGTGTATGCAGGCGAAATTCTCGGTGTTGCCGGCGTTTCTGGCAACGGCCAGTCGCTGTTGATGGAAGTGCTGTCTGGCATCAAGGGTTTTACCTCTGGAAAGATTGAAATCAATGGCCAAATTCTGACACCTGAAACCCCCGTTTCTCCCTTGGATGTGCGTGGAATGGGCGTTGGTCACGTGCCAGAAGACCGTCATAAAATGGGTTTGATCAACAAGTTTGATGCCAAAGAAGCCTTTATCATGGGGTATCACAAGTCACCCCAGTACAACCGCGGCATCTTGCAAAACAAGAAAGCCA
>CAWUUZ010000131.1:0-5388 GCA_963925745.1 uncultured Pseudomonadales bacterium | reverse complement strand
TTGAAGCGTTCATATTCTTGCAAACGTCGAATCAGTTCTGCACGGGGATCAAGTTCATCATCGTCTAGGCTTTCGGGCTGTGGGAGCAAAATACGCGATTTTATTTCCGCCAACATGGCTGCCATAACCAGATAGTCGGCGGCCAATTCCAGATTCATAGACTGCATCATATCGACGTAATGCATGTATTGGCGGGTAATCTCTAGAACATTGATCGCCAATATGTCCAAATTTTGCTTTTTTATCAGATAGAGCAACAGGTCTAGTGGCCCTTCAAAGGCATCTAAAAACACCTCGAGCGCCTGCGGTGGAATATACAGATCTAACGGCATCTCGGTCAGGGTTTTACCTGACACAACCGCAAATGGCATCTCTGCTTGATGCGCCATTGCCTGTACATCGCCCTCTGCTGACACCATTGTTTCTTTAGCCTCTGACTTTCAGAATGTGTTGGACTTGGTCAAACCGATGTATCCCGAAACCTTGCGCTCAGCCTGCTGCGTCCTGCAACCCATTATAAAGGAAAAAGCAGTCGCTGACAGGCTAAAACAAGAACGGTGACGCGTCACCTGAACCCTGACGTATGATTTCAGGCATCTCACCTAAGAAACTCACGATGGTTGTGGGCTCAACACCACAGTAGCCGCCGTCAATGACCACATCCAGGGCGTGCTCAAGGGTATCTCGAATGTCGTAAGGATCGACCATGGGATCTGCTTCACCCGGCAAAATAAGCGACGAACTCAGCAGGGGTTCACGCAGTGCACCTAGCATCGCCTGAATAATGGGTGTTGCCGGAATACGCAAACCAATGGTTTTCTTCTTTGGATGCATCAAGCGCTTTGGGACTTCCTTGCTGGCTTCCAAAATAAAGGTATAGGCACCCGGTGTGTTGTTCTTAATCATTCTAAAAGCCGTGTTGTCGACCCGTGCATAGAGCGACAACTCTGACAGGTCTTGGCAAATTAGGGTCATGTGGTGTTTGTCATCAATGCGACGAATGGCTCGGATACGGTCGAGTGCCGTTTTGTCACCCATGCGGCAGCCTAGGGCATAGCCGGAATCTGTGGGATAGGCAATAACCCCGCCCTTACTGACGATTTCCATTGCCTGTGCAATGAGTCGCTCTTGTGGGTCGTCTGGGTGAATGGTAAAAAAATGACTCATTTCAGTTCAAAAACTCCAAGTGGTTCCAAACAGGCTCAACCAAATCAGGCAAAGCAGGAATACGGCCAAGATCACACCAGGTTTGCTGTGGGCTGTGAAAATCACTGCCACGAGACCCTAGCAAGTCATACTGGTCACAGAGTTGCGCTAAAAACTGACGCTTTTGATTGTCGGTACCCGTACCACTGACTTCCATACTGCGACCGCCAGCGTTGACAAAATCATCCAACAACCGTTTTAGCTTGCTGTTTGTCATGCCATATTTTTGTGGGTGTGCAACCACTGCGATACCGCCTGACTCCTGAATCCACTGTACAACCTGTTCCATTTCTGGCCAACCTGATTTTATATCACCTGGCTTGCCTGCACCCAACAATTTTTTAAAGGACTCTGCTTCGGTCGCATAGAGTCCAGACTGCACACAGAGTCGCGCAAAGTGTAGCCTACCCGGCACCGCATTCTGGGCAATCTGCTGCACACGGTTCATGGCGTCTTCGACACCCTTTTTCTCCAACAGAGCAGCGAGTCGTTCAGCTCTCTGAAACCGCACATCCATCTGGGAAACAACGTGTGGCTGCATGGCATCTAGGTCAAACCCCAAACCAACGATATGGATGGCAACGCCATTCCATTGACTGCTGAGCTCAATGCCCGAAATGAGTTTGATGGGCAACTGATCCAAGGCACCCAGTGCACCATAGGCAGCGGTGGTGTCGTGATCGGTTATGGAGAGCACTTCAACTTTTTGCGATACCGCACGCGCAATCAAATCGCTTGGAGACAATTCACCGTCCGAGCAGTTGGTATGACAATGTAAGTCGGCATTTACGTATCGACCATTGGCGTTATTCAACTCAGTTGCTATCATAGACCCTCATTTTTCACACACTGAACCTCATACATGAAAGCGTTAGAATTTATTCCGGTTATTCTATTTTTCTTGGTTTACAAAATGCCAGAGCGCGCGATTAATTTCGTTGCACCCTTTTTGTCTGAGCTTTCTGTTCAAAAACTCCAGGATACCAAGGCCTTTGTTTTAGCAACGACGGTCATCATTGTTGCTACTTTGCTTCAAATCATCATCACTTGGATCGTCACGCGAAAAATCGACAAAATGACATTGGTCATTTTAGCGATCATTCTGGTCTTAGGTGTACCCTCTATTTTGCTAAATGATCCCATGGTCTTTATGTGGAAACCAACGGTCGCAAATTGGTTGTTTGCCACTGCCTTTTTATTGTCCAATTATATTGGCCAAAAGAAGCCTATTATTCAGCGGATGTTGGGCGCACAGGTGGCGTTGCCACAATCGGTATGGCGTCGCCTCAATGTTGCTTGGATCGGCTTCTTCCTGCTCAGTGGATCTTTGAATTTGTTGGTTGCCTATAATTTCTCAGAAGCTACCTGGGTAGATTTTAAGCTCTACGGCATACTGGGTCTCACACTGGCTTTTGGCGTGCTACAGGCTTTCTATTTGGCCAAGCATGTACAGGAACCTACTGACGAAGCACCCAAAGTCTGAATTACATCAAGGAATACTACCATGTTTTACGCCATTATTGCCGAAGATAAGAAAAACACGCTGGCAGAAAGACTTGCGGCAAGACCCGAGCATGTTGCTAGGCTCTTGCTGTTAAAAGAGGAAGGACGGTTGTTCGTTGCTGGCCCGCATCCTTTGGACGATAATGATCCAGATGCAGGGTTTTCTGGGTCCCTGATTGTTGCTGAATTTGCGTCTTTGGCAGAAGCGACAGCCTGGGCTGACCTAGACCCCTATATCGCAGCAGGTGTATACGAAAAAGTGACGGTAAAACCGTTTAAGAAAGTACTGCCATAATGAATTACGGAATCCAAAGCTCATGAAATCATTGCTACTTACTGTATTACTCGGATTGGTCACTGGCCTCTCCTCAACACTGTCTTTGGCAGAGCCATCTGACCGATACATTATTGATACCATCTATGTGTCTTTAAGGTCGGGGCCAGGCAATGAGTTTCGTATTGTAAAAGCCAGCTTGCCCAGTGGCACCAAAATGACCGCTACTGGCGTGTCAGACGACAAGCAGTGGACACAGGTAACCCTGGTTGAGGGCGAACCTCTGGAAGGCTGGATACCTTCAAGGTACATCAGTAATACGCCTATAGCCAAAGATGCACTTGAAGCAGCCTTGGCAAAGATCACAGAACTGACCAGCGGAAAAGCAGAGACGACAACTGAGACTGCCGAAGCTGTGCCACCCACTGCGGATCAAGACGCACTCATGGCAGAGCGCGATGCCTTACTGGAAGATCTGAATCGCATCAAAGCGGTCTCTGGCAATGCCATTATCCTTGACCAGAGAAACGGCGAACTGCTGTTAGAAAATCAAGAATTGAAGACCCAACTGGATATTTTGAAAATTGAAAACCAATACCTGAGCGAGTCCAACAACACCCGTGAATGGATGATTGGTGGCATGATTGCCTTTATTGGCCTGCTCGCCGGCTTGGCGCTCTCCCGCATTGGCATGCCATCTCGTCGTAGCGACAGCTGGGCATAGGCCGATGGCTTGGCAAAATTGCCGCATTGAGTTGCCCTACGATGTGAATTCCTTGATTCAATTGATTCAGGAAGGCGAGCGTGGGGCACAGTCCAACTATTGTCATTGGCAGATAATAGAGTGGTGTTCACAACTCTGTCAGCGTATCCCCAATCAAGGCGCTGACAATCCGGTATTGCGCATTGCCGATGACATTGTGGTGCAATGGGAGCTCTATCTTTCAACACAGTACACACTCGAACAGCTCGACCGATTCAACCAATCCGACGTGCTGCTACCCCGTGGTTTTTTTACCGACTGGCTACATCAACTTCAAAGGCTAACCCTTTCATGAAACGATTACTTGTCCTGTGCATTGCATTAACCCTGCCATTATTTGGCTTTGCTGCAACCGCTATTACCATGGTCACCAGCCATGGCACCATCGAATTGGAGCTGGATGAACAACGCGCCCCCATCACGGTTGAAAACTTTCTGAACTACGTCAACAGTGGCTATTACAACGGCACCATCTTTCACCGCATCATCCCCAACTTTATGGTTCAGGGTGGCGGATTCACCCCAGATATGAACCAAAAAGACACCGTGGGCCAGATCGAAAATGAGGCCAAAAACGGTTTAACTAACGCCCGTGGCACCATCGCTATGGCCAGAACCAATGCGCCCCATTCAGCCACATCACAGTTTTTTATCAACCATGCTGACAACCCGTTTCTCGACCAGCAAGGCTCAAAGTGGGGTTATGCGGTTTTTGGAAAGGTCGTGTCAGGCATGGACATTATTGACGACATCGCTCAGGTGAAAACGGGCAGAAAGAATGGTTTTCAAGACGTTCCCGTTGAACCTGTGATCATTTTAAGCGTCACTGTTCACTAGCACATAGCCTCCCCCGCCATTGTGGCGGCACCCGCAGCGCGCTGTCACTCTGAATAGGCGCTGCGAGTCACTCTCTTCAATGAGTCCCCATGAAACCAGCCACTGTTCAAAAAATCACCCCAGCCCGCATCGATTGGCTCAATCCCACAAAACCGGTATCAATGGATTTTCAGGACATCTACCATTCTGAATCGGGTGGCCAAGCCGAATCGCTTCATGTCTATATCGAGAGCAACCTTTTGCCCCAGCGTTGGCAGGCACTGACTGCAAACCAGGCTTTTGTGATTTGCGAAACAGGCTTTGGAACGGGGCTAAATTTTTTGGTGGCTGCCGACTATTGGAAACGTGAAAAAGCAAGGGGTGCCATTCACCCCACAGCACGACTGCATTTTATCAGTATTGAAAAACACCCTCTCAGCCAAGAAGACATTGCCATAGCATGGCAGCAACGGCCTGAATTCGCAGACCTCTGCAAAACCCTGCTCGCACAATACCCACCCATGACCCCTGGTTATCACCGCCTACATTGCGACGATATTGAGCTCACCTTGATTTTCTCGGATGCCACCGCTGCCCTAAACAACTTGGTTGCACAGGTAGATTGCTGGTTTTTGGATGGTTTCTCTCCCGCAAAAAACCCCGATATGTGGCAACAACCGCTGTTTGATGCCATGGCGATGTCGAGCCATGTGGGTACAACTGCGTCAACCTTTACGGTTGCACAACAGGTAAAGGAAGGCTTGTCGCGCGCGGGTTTCGATATCCAAAAAGTTCCGGGATTTGGTTTGAAGATGCACACCCTGGT
>CAWUUZ010000130.1:0-9505 GCA_963925745.1 uncultured Pseudomonadales bacterium | reverse complement strand
GTTCTTTACTTAACATATTGGTCATTCCTCAAAGAGTCATACTTGCCCAAGGCACTGTTACAGGGCATCCCAAAACGCAATGCTACTCATCATCTATAGGTTCATATTCACACACCAATGGATGTTCACACTCTTTTGAATACTGGTTTATCTGTGCAGTTTTGGTTTCTGCAATATCTCTAGTGTAGATCCCACACACACCCTTGCCCTGTGTATGTACTGCCAACATTACCTGAGTCGCCTTTTCGCGCCCCATAGCAAAAAAAACTTCTAAAATATGCACCACAAATTCCATTGGGGTGAAATCGTCATTTAACAGCACCACACGGTACAGTGGTGGTGGCTTAAGCTCAGGGGTAGATTCCAATAACGTGGTAGCGCCATCACCCTGGGCATCTTCATTGCCCGACATTACCATCCATGACATTTTTCTCTGACTCATATTTTTCTCTGACTCATAACTGCAACATTTCCTAGACGGTAACGGCTTTGCATCCCTCACACACCTGTCGATCCTAACAGGCGGATTGAAACGGTTGGCATCTTAATAGCTATATCTTTGGGGCAATGATACCAATATTCAAGGGTATGTGTATCTAATGGCTCTGCAATGACAGCAGGTGTATCTGAGCATTATAGATGGGTCTGTGATCTAACGTCTTGACTATTCTGACACATCACGACAACATCTAACCCATAGGTAGTCGAATAGGACTGCTGGTATTGTGGGTGGTATGTTGTTAAACGTCTGGCAATAACGGGCGTTCTTACTCGGGGCACTGGCCACCATGAATGACAGGAGATAGGCGTGCTGGCAGGAACAGTTAAATGGTTTAACACGAAATTAGGCTTTGGTTTTGTAGTTCCGAAAGACGAAGACAAAGAAATTTTTGTGCACTTCTCAGAAATCAACATGAACGGATATCGCCGATTGAAAGCGGGTCAAACGGTAACCTTTGAGACCCATATCGGAAAACAGGGGCTTCGCGCCATCAATGTTACCCTGAGCAACGACCCAACATCTGCGACAGACTAACGCCATGAACAGTGCCTGTTGCCAACACCATCCATTTGAGTATGTCCACTGTGCTCTCAGATGCGCTCTAACTGAGCCCCCCCCTTTAGAGGTTGAACGACCCACCCAATGAGCCAACTCATTCTGTTTAACAAGCCGTTTCAAGTCCTCTGTCAATTTCGCAAAAACGATGACCGTGCCACACTGGCTGACTTTATTGACATTCCGCTGGTCTATCCTGCTGGGCGACTTGACTATGATTCTGAAGGATTACTCTTATTAACTGACGATGGCGGTCTGGCGCACCAGCTCGCACATCCCAAGCATTTTAAAGAAAAGACCTATTGGGTTCAGGTTGAAGGCGACATCAGCGACGATGCCATCAGTCAGTTAGAAAGGGGTGTAACCCTCAACGATGGCCCAACACGTCCAGCGACCGTTAAACGTATGGACACACCGGACATCTGGGCGCGAAACCCACCCATTCGGGAACGTAAATTGATACCAACCAGCTGGCTAGAATTGCGCATCACTGAGGGTCGAAACCGCCAGGTGCGCCGTATGACTGCCCATTGCGGATTTCCGACACTGCGTTTGATCCGCGCTCAAATTGGTGACTATCAGCTGGCCGACTTGCAGCCGGGCGACTATCACATTCTTAACGTTGAAAGCCCAGCACCCTCACTTTCTAGCGGCCAAAAAAAAACCGGTTCACAGAACCGGTCTTATAAAGCCGCACCTGGACCTAAACGATCGGGTCAGTCTCTGCGTCATAATCAATCTCGTCAAAACCGAAACCGAACAACTTAAAGAATTCCTGCTGGTAACCAGTAAAGTCAGAAAGCTCATAGAGGTTTTCTGTCGTCACCTTATCCCACAGGGCTTCAACCTTTCCCTGAACCTCATCGGTCAGTTCTGCCAGATCAACACGAATACGTCCCATGTCGTCTAGATTCAAATCACCAGCACCAAATAGCTCGCCAGACATCAGCTTGAAAACCTGTTCAATACTGCCCTCATGAGTGCCCTGCTCTTTCATCACACGGTACAACAGTGATATATAAAGTGGCATAACAGGAATGGCTGAGCTTGACTGGGTAACAATCGCCTTTAACACCGATACATAGGCCGCACCGCCAACGCTAGACGCTAACTGCTTGCTGATAGCGCGTGCTGCACGATCTAGGTCTTCTTTGGCCTTGCCGATCGTTGCTTCACCATAGATAGGCATGGTCAAGGATTTACCAATATAGGTATAGGCCGTGGTTTTAACGTCTGGCGACAACACATCAGCCTCTAACAACGCTGCCATCCACAGTTCCCAATCTGCGCCACCCATCACCTTAATGGTACCTGCAATCTCTTCTTCGGATGCTGGCGGCAACGTGATGTCATGAACATCAATTGCGTCGGTATTGAGGGTCTTGCGTGTCACTGACTTGCCAACAGGCTTTAGCGTGCTGCTGTATATTTCGCCGGTGTCTGGGTCTTTACGACGGGGAGACGCCAGACTATAGACCACGAGGTCAACCTTACCCATGTTTGCACGAATCTTGGCAATCACGTCTTGCTTGGCTTCGTGCGAGAAGGCATCGGTGTTGAGGCTTTCAGCATACAAACCCTGTTCTCTGGCCTTGGTTTCAAAGGCACGGGTGTTGTACCAACCTGCCGTCGCTGTTTTGCGCTCAGTCGGCTCTTTTTCAAACATCACGCCCAGTGTATTGGCACCAAATCCAAAAGCCGCGGTTATGCGTGAAGCCAATCCATAGCCGGTTGAACAACCGATCACCAATACATTTTTAGGACCTGACTGACCAGCACGGTGCTGAACAACATAGTCAATTTGCTGCTGTACATTTTGAGCGCACCCTTGGGGGTGAGAGGTTGTACAAATAAATCCGCGGACCTTTGGCTTGATAATCATGTTCTTTTCCCATACTGAATAAGGATGCCAACACCAAAAAAAACAGCGGTGTTTGTGCAAATGCGACACGGCAGATAGGTTTCCGCAGCGCGTGAATATTACCAATAACTCACACTAGTAAGTGGCAAGTCTAAGGGGTTAAGACCCTGCCGACAAGTTTGAAGTCACAGTGTACCGCAGCGGTCGCCCAGCCCAAAATAGGAAAACACCCCTGACAGTGGCATAGGTGCGGTAACAGGGGGTGCAAAGACAGGGTTGCGGTAACAGGGGTGCAAAGATATGGTGCAGAGACACAGATACAGAGACAGGCCCCAACACCCTGTGCTGCGCCAGCTTACCCAAAAGACGCCACGTTAGACACAGAGGCGTTCAACCTGCCTGACGGTTATGCCACACTGCCACCAAAGGCATTGCACTGTGACGAGCCCCAGATATTTGCATTTGCGCTAACATTGCCCTAGCATCCGCGCCGAGCCCCATAACCAAAGAGATTGGCTGTATTTATGTCGTTGTCAAAGACCAAAGTAATCGTCGGTATGTCCGGTGGCGTAGACTCCTCAGTCAGCGCCCTATTGTTGATAGAAGAAGGCTATCAGGTCGAAGGCTTGTTCATGAAAAACTGGGACGAAGATGACGGTACTGAATACTGTACTGCCAAGGACGATTTGGATGATGCACAGGCGGTATGCGATCGCTTGGGCATTCACCTCCACACAGCCAACTTTGCCTCTGAATACTGGGACAATGTTTTCGAACACTTTTTGGAAGAATACAAAGCGGGTCGCACACCCAACCCCGATATTCTCTGCAACAAAGAAATCAAATTTAAAGCCTTTTTAGACTATGCAACGGTATTGGGTGCAGACCTGATTGCAACCGGACACTACACCCAGGTCAAAAAGGACGGAGACTGCGCACAGTTACTGCGTGGTCTGGATAAGAACAAAGACCAATCCTATTTTTTACATGCCGTCACCGGACAGGCCTTGGCAAAGAGCCTCTTCCCAGTGGGTGGCCTTGAAAAACCTGCCGTGCGAGAACTTGCTGAAAAACACCAGTTTGTCACAGCGCGTAAGAAGGACAGTACCGGCATCTGTTTTATCGGTGAACGGCGCTTTCGCGACTTTCTCGAGCAGTACCTCCCTGCCCAGCCAGGTAACATAGAAACCGAAACGGGTCAGGTCATTGGACAGCATGCGGGTTTGATGTACTACACCATCGGTCAGCGACAGGGTCTGGGTATCGGTGGTTTAAAAGAATTTGATGAAGCACCTTGGTTTGTTGCCGGCAAGGACCTTGAACGTAATGTATTAACCGTGGTCCAAGGCATTGACCATCCCCTGTTATTTACAAACCACCTGTCTGTCTCTGATATGGATTGGATCGATGGCAAAGGACCCGAACTTCCCCTGGTATTAACCTGCAAACACCGCTACAGACAGGAAGACCAAGACTGTACGCTCATGGCAACTGATACGGGCTATCGCGTCGATTTTGACCAGCCACAGCGCGCCATTACACCAGGCCAATCAGCCGTTTTTTACGTCGGAGAATTGTGTTTGGGTGGCGGTGTCATTGAGAACACGTGGTAACATACGGTCTTTACCTAATTCAGGAACTGGGGATGTTTTGTATGGCGGCAATAAATCAATGAGCAACCAACTTACTGAACAGACTCTGGCCTTGGCTGGCGTCGTGCAGGCAGCGACCTTGGTTTCTAATCTGGCCAGAAAAGGCCTGATTGATCTGCAAGACTTGGATACCGCAGTCGGCAGCATTCTCAATACCAACCCCGCCTCTGTCATTGATGTGTTTGGCAGCATTCCCAATATTCGCACAGGCCTGACTGGCTTGCGTACAGTGCTAGGACAGGATTCCCGTGGCGTGTCACCAGATGTCATTCGCTATGCCATGAGTTTGCTGCATGTTGAAAGCAAACTGCGCAAGCAACCTGCCCTGCTTGAAAAACTGGATCAACTGTTGGAGCGCAGCGCAGAACAGGTATCCTATTTTGAAAACCGCACCCATGACGCGGTGATTGGATCGATTGCAACAGCCTATTCTGACAGCATTTCACAACTCGATTTTCGCATCCAGGTAACGGGCAACCCAACCTTGCTTCAGGATGAACGTATCGCTAGCCGCATTAGGACACTGCTGTTATTTGGTGTTCGCTCTGCTGTTTTATGGCACCAGAAAGGTGGCCGACGTTGGCATTTTCTGTGGTACCGCCGCCGTATACAAAGAATCGCGAAAGAAATTCAAACCCAAGGCCTGCACTAAACTAAGGGCTTGGGTATAATACCCTTCCCCGTTCGATTACCCCTGTGGAGACAAGACAACCCATGGAATTATCTGCTCTAACTGCTATTTCACCAACCGATGGACGCTACGGCGACAAAGTAAAAGCCCTTCGCCCCATATTTAGTGAATATGCGTTGATTCGTTTTCGGGTCGTCGTTGAAGTGCGTTGGCTACAAAAATTGGCCGCACACCCAGGTATCTCTGAATTAAAGCCCTTTAGTGCTGAAGCCAATGCGATTCTTGACAACATTGTTGATCAATTTTCGGAGCAGGACGCCCAGCGCATCAAGGACATCGAACGTACAACCAACCACGATGTCAAAGCGATTGAATACTTCCTCAAAGAAACCCTTGAGAAAAATGCGGAATTGGCCTTGGCGACAGAGTTTGTCCACTTTGCCTGTACCTCAGAAGATATCAACAACCTGTCCCATGCCTTGATGTTAAAGACAGGTCGCGACACCGTTTTGGCGCCCACCATGCGTGAGATCATTGCGGCGTTACGCACCCTGGCCCACGACTTTGCCGACATCCCCTTGCTGTCGCGCACCCATGGCCAAACCGCTTCTCCCAGCACCATGGGCAAAGAGATTGCTAACGTTGTTTATCGGTTAGAGCGGCAGTTGCGTCAGATCGAGCAGGTCGAAATTTTGGGCAAAATCAATGGTGCGGTTGGAAACTACAATGCCCATGTGGTCGCCTACCCAGAGATTGATTGGATCCAAAATGCACAGGATTTTATTGTGGGTCTCGGTATTCAATACAACCCCTATACCACCCAGATTGAACCCCATGATTACATCGCAGAATTGTTTGACGGCATTGCCCGTTTCAATACCATTCTGATCGATTTTAACCGCGACATCTGGGGCTATATTGCTTGGGGCTATTTCAAGCAGCGTACCATTGAGGGCGAAATTGGCTCCTCAACCATGCCCCACAAGGTAAACCCAATCGACTTTGAAAATTCTGAAGGCAATCTGGGTATCGCCAATGCGTTGCTACAGCATTTGGCCAGCAAGCTCCCGATTTCAAGATGGCAGCGTGACCTTACCGACTCTACTGTACTGAGAACCTTAGGCGTGGGTATTGCACACAGTCTGATTGCCTATCAGGCAGCACTTAAGGGTATCAGCAAGCTGCAGATCAACGAAGAGCGCCTTGCGCAAGACCTCGACAATGCCTGGGAAGTGTTGGCAGAGCCTATCCAAACGGTTATGCGACGTTATGGCATTGCATCACCCTACGAAAAGCTCAAGGCGGTTACCCGTGGCAAAGCCATCACACGTGACATCATGTTGGTGTTTGTTGAGACGCTTGAATTGCCAGCTGCTGCCAAAGCAGAGCTCTTGGCGCTGACCCCTGCAACCTATATTGGTACTGCAAGCAAACAAGCCAAAGCCGTATAGGGTACGACAGATGCCCATCATTCCGATGGGCATTCCCCTTTTAGACAGACCATTCCAAGTGCTGACGATCAGAAGGTAGCCCATGATTGCAAACCCCTTTCTCAATCCCCAAGCATTTTTGTCAGCGCATTGGCAAAAGAAACCCTGTTTGCTGTCCGCTGCGATACCGGGGTTTACCAATCCTGTGTCTGTGCAAGAAATGCGTTGGCTCGCTGAAGAACCCTTAATAGAAGCCCGTTGTGTTAAGCGGACTTCAGATGGCCAATGCCTTGTGGCCGAAGGACCCTTTGAACCCGATGCCCTACCCCAGTCCAGCGAACCCAATTGGACGCTGTTGATTCAGGCGGTCGATCATTGGTTACCCGCTGTTCAAGAGTTGCTACAGCACTTCCGATGGTTACCCAGTTGGCGTCTCGACGACATTATGGTCAGCCTTTCTAGTACCGGTGGTGGTGTGGGCCCCCATTATGACCAATATGACGTCTTCTTGATTCAGGCTCAGGGCACGAGAACCTGGAAAGTGGGCACCGTCTGCGATGACAGCACCCCAATGAAAGTAGACAGTGGGCTCAAACAACTTCAAAACATGACCGTATTGGAGACCCACCAGGTGGTTCCTGGTGACGTTCTGTATCTGCCACCGGGTGTGTCTCACGATGGCATTGCAACCAGCGATGATTGCATCACCCTGTCGGTCGGGTTTCGTGCGCCAGCCCATGGCGAGATTCTCACCGACTTTTTTGCTTGGCAGGCTGAACGGACCCTAGACCGTGACCGCTTTAGCGATTCAGATCGTCCTCTGAATACATCACCCCATGAAATTTCCGATTGGGACATTGACAACCTGAAGCAGCTCATCACCCGTTATGCCGACGACAGAACCCAACTTAAAAAATGGTTTGGTAGCACCATGACTGAACCCAAGTACCCCGAATTGATGCCAGAAGACCTAGGGCATAGCCTAAAAGATTGGCAAGAGGCACTGGCTGACGCTGATTGGCTCTGTGTTGAACCTGCGTCACGCATTGCTTTTGACGCCGACAACCTCTATATCGATGCACGGGTCTATGACCGTGAAGATGCAGAGACCCTGCTTCACACGCTATTGGTAGAAAAAGTGGCCTTGGCTACAGACCAGGCGCTACGCCTGTTTGGACGTTCAGAAGCACAGGACCAACTGCTCTTGTCATCCCTAAATCAGGGCACGCTCTACATCGCATAAATGCTTGCCTGTTACTGAACTTCAACACAGCAGTAACAGGCGTGCATTTTGACCATACAAATGCGCTTCCTTTTATGCCACTATGGCGCCTCTGCGCCTAAATCTAACCTGCGGTGCCACCTTTGGAGTTCTCATGCGTTTTAGTCAAAATCTTGCCCTGACGGGTTTGGTCTTCACCACACTCATCTGGGGTTTTGAATTTGTATTGGTTCATAACGCCATTGAAATCATCGAAGCAAACACCTTTAACACCCTGCGCTTTGGGGTCGGTGCTCTGGTTGTCATGGTTTTTCAAAAAGTCCGCACCGGAAAATGGATCAGCAGCTTTAATATCGACATTGTTAAAATAGCCTTCATCCTAGGGGCGCTGCTATTTATTGGCTTTTTTGCACAAACCGAGGGCATGCACTACACCACTGTTACCAATGCGGGATTTATCACCGGCATGAATGTGGTTTTGGTTCCGGTATTGGGAACGATGTTTTTTAAAGACCACATCAGTAGATTGGTATGGATTGGCGTCGGCTTGGCAGCCATTGGTATGATTATCATGACGGGCATCTTGTCGATGTCGCTCAATAAGGGCGATTTTATGGTGTTTATCTGTGCCATAGCATTCGCTTTTCATATCAATATCACCGGCAAGGTTTCTGGCGACCATAACATCATGGACTTGGCGATCTTGCAGATGATCGCGGTGACACTCTTAAGTGCGATTATGGCCCTCGGCACGGAAGACTGGCGTCTTGGGCTAGACCCCATCATTTTGGCCCAGCCTGTCATCTATAGTTCAGTGTTGATTGCAGGCGCGCTCGGTACCGGTGCGGCCCTCATTATCCAAACCTGGGCACAACTTGAAATCTCTGCCGCCCGTGTCGGGCTGGTTTACAGTTTAGAACCCATTGCAGCAGCGGTATGTGGCTGGTGGCTTCTCGGCGAGATGATGGGCATGTCAGGCTATATCGGCGCCTCATTGATCATGACAGGCATGATCATTTCTGAATTGCCTCATGATATGTGGATAACCCGATGGGTAAAACCCAGGGTACATTGATACCCCTTTAGAGATGCTGACAGCCCATTGATCAAACAATGGGCTGGTTGTTTCCCCTGTCTACCATGCCAGCAGAACACAGCCAACCACCACAGCCACTTTTCAAATAGCCATCGCCGGTTTTAAAGCCGCTACGCCTGTCCCAGCAACCTGAACAATCATAACCGCCAAAAACGGCTTAAAAGCCCTCCTGAGAGCTCACAGAAAAACAGCACAACCTCATTTCCAGTCATTTCAGCAAACACCCTTTTCCCCCTCGGTCAACACCTTTTTGTAAACGCATTTCCGATATTTCGCACGGTGATTTTACGGAACCTATACACACAGAGGGTCAACCCTACGCCATTACAGGGCTACCTGATGTTATCCACCGTTCCTGTGGATAAGTCTGTTTGTAACACTATGACGGTTGCTAGGGATACCCTGTTTATGGGGGTTGAATACAGATTGATCAAAAATTAACCAATCAATTTTTTCTAATAAAATCAAAGAGTTAACTTGTGTAGAACTGTAAATTCCTGTTTTTTAAGAATTTTTTGTTCATTGATCACAGACAAATATTTTTGTGAATAAAAGA
>CAWUUZ010000129.1:0-7517 GCA_963925745.1 uncultured Pseudomonadales bacterium | reverse complement strand
AGTACCAGGGCACGTTGAAAACTGTTTTCGTCGGGCAACAAACCGCTGAGCAGGGGCGTTTTGCCTGCAATCAGTAACACCGCGAGCAATGTGGCTATTCCAACGGATGCCATGCCTAGGTGTAACCATTGGTGGGCATTTGTACCGTGTTTATTGGGGTTCATTGCAATGACCTGTAGGCTTACAGCTGTAATAATGGTTTTGGTATAGCTTAACCGCTCTGAATTTATATGCCATTTTTGTGCCTTTTAGAAAATAGGAACGTTTATTGCTTGTTCACAGGTAACTCTTTACCAAAACCGATGCACGTCAGTGTATCGAATATTGATTCAATCTAGGAACTTGCTATGAAAAAATTAATGACTGTCGCTGTATTTTCGACACTACTGGCACTGGCTGGTTGTGAAAAAAAGGTTGAGGAAGTTGGTTCAGCCCATGGGCATGACGAAGACGCACCTGCAGCAGAAATGGCTATGCCTGATGATGCAGCACATTCTACGGTTCCTGCAGCACACATGGAAGCTGCGTCTGAATCGGAGAATACGGGCCAGGTGGTAGAATTTAGCAATGTGCCAGGTTACACCTATGCCTTGGTCTCTACCCATGATGGTGATGCATGGTTCGCTGGTCCTTCTGCGGAGCTAACTGTTGGTCAAACGGTTTATTGGTCTGAAGGTGCAGTAATGAATGCCTTCACATCCAAAGCCTTGGGCAAGTCATTTGATACCATTATGTTTATTGATGGCTACCTACATGCGCCGGCTGCTATGGCAACCGCTGATATGCATCAGGATGCTGCTCCAGCTGGATCTGCACAACAGGGTAAGGTTGTTACCGCAAAGGTTGCAGCTGGATATCTCTATCTAGAAGTGGCGACCGGCAATGGCAATGTTTGGATTGCTTCTCCTGCACAAAAGATTGTTGAAGGTGATTCTGTTTCATGGGCGAACGCCGATGCGATGTCTAACTTCACGTCAAAAAGCCTGGGTCGTACCTTTGCTACGATCTATTTTGCTGGCAGTGTTACCAAGATCTAACGGCAGATTTCTTGTCGCAGGTTGGTCTGGAGGACACTTCTGGACAGTAAGACCCGAAAAAGGACGCGAAAGCGTCCTTTTTTGTGTCTGTTCAGCTATGACATCAGCGCATCTGTTTTTGCCGCACAGATAAAGTCATTTTTGTGTAGGCCACCAATGGCATGTGTCCACCAGGTTACCCGCACAGCGCCCCATTCTGTAATGATTTCGGGGTGATGACCTTCATCCTCAGCCATGGCACCGACCTGGTTGGTGAATGCCAAAGCCTGTTTAAAGGTTCTAAAGCGGTACTGTTTGGTCAGCATCATGACAGCGTCCTTGGCGATGGGCTGCCAATCTGGAATTTCTGTCATGAGGTCGGCCATTTCGCTGTCTGATACCTGGGGTGCCCCAGCCTGGCAGGCCTCACAATGTTGGGTTGTTAGTCTCATGTTGGGGTTCCTATACCGATTTATGTGCAAAATGGGGTGCTGGCAATAACCCCAGTGTCATGGCTTCTGTGATAGCGGCACCAATATCCATTTTTGCTATGTCAAACAGCTGTTCAATGGAGTCCAGATAAAAATACACCGGCTGAAGTACATCGATGCGATAGGGTGTTCTAAGCACCTCAATCAAGTCGAACGGTTTGCGTTCGGGGGTTTCACTGTTAAAGGCATAGTCCGTTTCGCCAGGAGATGACAGGATACCACCGCCATATATCGCGCGCTTGCCCTTGTTTTCGACCAGTCCAAATTCTACCGTGAACCAATAAAGCCGTGCCAGGAATAGGCGCTGTTGGTGGCTGGCATGCTGTCCTAACTTTCCATAGAGATGGGTAAACTCTGCAAATGCAGGGTTTGTTAGCAATGGACAGTGCCCAAATATTTCGTGAAAAATATCCGGTTCCTGCAAATAGTCAAGGTCTTCAATGCGGCGTATGAAGGTCGCCACAGGAAATTTCTTGTCGGCCAATAGATTGAAAAAGGTGCCAAAATCAATCAAGGCAGGTACCGGCGCAGTTTGCCAGCCCGTCGTATCGCGCAGCACCCTGTTGATGTCAGCCAGTTGCGGTACTTGTTTTTCGGGCAGGGCGAGCAAGCTCAGGCCGTCTAGAAAGGGTTGGCTGGCCTTCCCTTTGAGGCTGATCTTTTGTCGCGCCATTAATGTAGCCCAAATACTGTTTTCGGACTCAGACCATTGAATGTGACCGTCTTTATCAGGTGTATGCGCAGAGTAGGTGCTCTTTGAATAGCCCATAATAATCTCATTTATTGTTGTTTTTGGTGCTTACTTTATGGCTATGAGATTAAACGCTTGTAGCGAAAAATAACAAGAAAGGTCCTTTATTAATTGCAGATTCCTGTCCTATAAAGTTGACGTAGACGGGGTGTAAACGGGGTGCAAACGGGGGTGAAAAGAGGGGTTAAAGTTGGAGCTTGATAGCGAATACAGGCAGGTGCATTAAGGTTCCACCGTGCCAGGAACCTACAGGGAAGGGCACTCAGGCTAATGCGACATCCATTTTTGATAGTCGATGCTGACAGCCAAGGCTGCTGTGCGTTCGTCAGGGGTCATGGCTGCCCAAGCGCGGTCGATCAAGGGTTGTGCCTCAGTAAGCCCCTGCTGCCTTGCTAGGCTGAGCCAGGCGTACGCCTGGATCAGATTGACAGGTACCACAATACCCTCGAGATAGGATTCGCCGAGTGACAGCTGCGCATAGTCGGAGCCAGACTGGGCTTGCTCAAGAAAGAATTGCAAGGCCACTGTGGCAAGCTGTGGGTCTGTTTCTGGGGCTGATGGCGGCACAACAATGGTTTGGATGCCCTCATTATCACCCGTGACCGCTTTTGCCGTGGTGGTCGGACTTTGAGCCAATGCAGCAACTGACAACGCTGTTGCAAGAACCAGGCTCGTAACTGATAGGGGGTTCAAAGTCATGGTGATAGGCCTCTTCGTCTAAACAGTGGGGAAAGGTTATAACCGAAAAGGGCGCAGCTGCCAACGAGGGGGGCGTTGGCAGCCACTAAAAACAGCCTAATGGACCGTATCTTTGGTCCGACCCAGGCGTTTTATTCTTGAGAACAGGTCTTTGAAACTAAAATCTGAGTGGGTTTCAATCGCGGCTTCAAGATTGATAGGTTCAGCAGAAAACATGCTGGCATCGACCTTGTAGCGACTGCGTAGCTGGGGTCGCAAGTTCAATAGATCATGGTGCTTAAGTCCAGAATCTATCGACATCTTCATCATTGCAGGTCGAATTGGCATCCGGATAAATCTGAATACCTGTCCCGCATTGATTAACTCAATAACATCATTGATATCTTCGTTTTCACAAACCACGATGGTGATGATTTCAGGATGGTGTTGCTTCATCATCTTGATGAACTGAACGTTTTGTCGCGTCCGGTGGGTATGTTCAATGATCAACACACCGACAGATTTGGCTTCTAGCAGCTCAATGGCGTCTTTGAGGTTTGTTGCAACAAAGCATTCCGTTAATGGGTTTAGGGTGGGCTTGATTTGGTCTGCCGTTTTCAATCCCATATCAACAATGAGAACGCCCGCAGACCTATCCATAAAGGAGCTTGTGGCAGGTGCTAATGGGGGCGCAGTCGTCGCTGTACTCGCTACAGAAACAGGTGTCTTGGTCATTTGAGCAATATCGACAGCCTGTAAAACCAGGTCTTTTAAGTTATCGTTCTTCCAAGGTTTCTGGCAAAAGCGGAACACCTCACCTTCGTTTACAGAAGAAACCGCTGCGTTGTAGTCTGAATATCCTGTCAGCAAAATTCTGACGGTATCTGGCGACAATTCTCTGGCAGCCTTTAAAACTTCAGTACCACACATGCCGGGCATTTTCTGGTCGCTGATCAAAACGTCGATTGAGTGCTCTTTGAGCAGTGCTACCGCCTGTTCGCCAGAATTTGCGAACAGGAGGTTATACTGTTTTCGGAACAACCAATTCATAGCGTTGAGGATATGCTGTTCATCGTCAACGAACATGATGGTCGGTTTGTTCATTGTCATGGCAATAACTCCCCTAGGCTACCTGCTTTAAGTTTGCTGGAGTCTCAATAGGCAGTACCACTGAGAATATTGTGCCATGGCCCACTGTTGAAGATACTCGGAGTTCTCCGCCGTGGTTTTCGATGATTTCTTTGGAGATGTACAGTCCTAAACCAGAACCCTCGGTGCGTTCTTTGGTGGTAAAGAAGGATTCAAAAATCTGTGGCAATACGTCAGCTGGAATGCCGGAACCGTTATCAGTGACGGTAATGCAGACGTTGGTTCCTTCAGTAAAGGTTGCCAGTTCAATCTCTGTTGCCCCAGCATGTGCAGCGTTTTGAATCAGGTTCAAAAACACCTGGTTGATCTGGGAGGCCATGCAAGGAATAAGTGGAATGTCGCCGAGCACCTTGGTAATCACCACATTTTCAGGAATAACACTTCTGACGATGTAGTGGACGTTATCGAGGCCCTTGTTGATGTTGAAATCGGCGCTTCGGTTGCGGTCAATGCGGGTGAAATCTTTCAGATTTCGCACCAATTCTGACATTTGCACCATGCCCGCGAGGGATTGGCCTAACAGTTCCTTAAATTCGTCTGCCTCAAAATCTAGGCCATCGGCACTGGTTTTCTGTCTAATAGAGGCCGCATTCATGGCCAGACGGATGATGTCTTTGTCTGTCTTGTGGCACATCTCGGCGAGATTGGCACCCAGTTTTGAGGGTTCGATTAAATCGCCGATAGCGTCGCTGAGGATGTTCAGGTTACTTTGAACAAAGGCGATAGGCGTGTTGAGCTCGTGGCTTACAGCAGCAACCATCTCACCCAGGGAAGCCATTTTTTCAGACTGTGCCATGTGGAGTTTGGCTTTCTGATTTTCTTCAATTTGGCTGTTAATCTTTTTATCAGCGCTTCGAATAACAAAAAACAAACCACTCCAGAGCAACAGGAAGATGCTTGAGGTCAGAGCCAGGGTGTAATATTGCTCGTTTTTATACATGGCGAGCAGTGGTGTTACGTCTGAGTAAACTTCAAACACGCCAGAAGGTGTCTTGGCGCCATCCAGATAAATCGGAATGTAGGATGAAATAACGTCTAGGTTGGATACCTCTTGTTCAAAGGCACTAAAGGTATCTCTGTGTGACAATTCAGACGTTGGCACGCCGTTCAACGCAGATAAAAAGCCGGCATTGGTACTCTTGTCTGCACCCATTTGATCTAGCTGGGTTGAAAATACAGTCAAGCCAATGGTGGTGAAGATTTTAACTTTAAGCACCTGCAAACCGTCCATGTTTTTCTGAACACCGGCATAAAACGTTTTGAAGTCAGGGTGCTTGTCATAGGTGAGCGTCGGATTAGCAAACATGAACGTCAGTTCTTCTTCAACGGTCTTTGCCAGTAGGTTAGACAGTCGGTAGTTATTTTGCTGGGCCATGTGCAACAGGTTCGCTTCACTGTTTTGTTTGAGTAATACCGTTAATACACCCATGGCAATAATAAAGAACAAGATACTACCAATGGTGACATATCTAACCAGGCTAAAATTTTTCATGTGTGTTCCCCTAGAACCGATGCTTTTGCATTGTGTACTCGGTTGTTTGCAAGAAATGGGCAAATTCTGGGGAAAAGCTATCAGACATCATTTGAAAATCTGATCTATGTCAATAAAACGTGCGGTTGGTGGTCTGAATTGCCAAAAAAGAGCGTTCAGGGAGGGAAATGAGAGCCAATTTGACACCAAAATCGGGTTCGTAGAAAAACAGAGCCTTGGGTTAGCAACGGTTATTGGGGGTCTTCTCATTCATGGGAATGGGCCACTTGACCCGCAGCAATGGGCAGATTGCGCCGAGCGCGCTACCGTTTAGCGAAGTCAAAATCTATCCCTGCCTTGGCCAATAGGGTGTCCATCAGGGTCTGGTTTTGGTGGGTGTCTTGCCAAGGGTTGGTTGGTTCTTCAGAGAGGCCTTTTGACATGGCGTCCATTGCGGATTGGATCTGAAATTGGAAGCCGCTGGCCTGATAGGGTTTGTGAACGGCGATTACGGTGCCGTCATTCTTGGTCAGGCGCATATCGGTTGCCGCCCAAAACGGTGCCTGAATCACCAGACTGCCGCTGGATCCTGTGATCAAAAATGTGTTGTCTAGGCGCTTTAAAAAACTGCATGACATGTGGCTAACAATATTTCCGTAGGCAATCTCAGCCTCTACGTGTTCGTCGACACCCGTGGATCCGATGGTAATCTGCGAGTGCACCAGTGCGGGGGCATCCTGTGCAATAAAGCCTGATAGCGAAATAGGGTAGATGCCCATGTCTAACAGCACGCCACCGGCAAGGGATTTATTCAGTAGGCGGTCATCGGGGTCACGTGCGATTTTGAAACCAAAGCTAGACTCCATGCTCAAAACCGTGCCAATGGCACCACTGTTTATCAGCCGCTTGGCTTCCTGCCAAAGGGGTAAATAGCGGGTCCACAGGGCTTCCATTAAAAAAACGCCCTGGTGTTTTGCCAGCTCGGTCAAAGACTGTGTTTCAGCAGCGGTTACGGTTAACGGCTTTTCACAGAGAACCGATTTTCCCTGTAGTAAGGCTTCTCGAATGCTGCCGTAGTGATACCGATGCGGATTGGCGATATAGACGGCGTCAATGTTGGGGTCGCAGAGCAGTGACGCATAGTCTTGATACACCCTAGGAATTCCATACAGCTGCGCAAATTCCTGTCCGCGCTTATCGTCGCGGCTAGCCACCGCAACAATGGTCGCTGTGGAAATCTCTTGAATGCCAGCCGCAAAGGCATGTGCAATGCGACCTGGGGCAATAATTCCCCATCGGGTGGTTGATTGAGAAATAACACAGCTCCTTTTTCGAGACAAACCGATAAGCGGTTCGTTTGCGCTCATGGTTATTGGGTACAGCGGTAGACACTTCTAGTAGACAACAATGCCTTAGCATGGAGAATAGACCACCTCGCGGTTTGAACACCACCTAATTGATTGAGATCCCATGGCTGAAAATGCGCTCGACCCAAGATGCCCCTGTTGCAGCGGCAAGCGATTAAGCCAATGTTGCCAACCGTATTTTGCGCATGTGCGTGCAGTGCCTACCGCAGAACATCTCATGCGTGCACGGTTTTCTGCCTACGCTCTGGGGAATCAGGGTGCGTTTTTGTTTCAAACCTGGCACCCAAAGGAGAGGGCGCAGTTGGATATTGCGGCATTGGACCAGGTGGCACAGCGGTGGAAAAGACTGACAGTTTTGGAACATGTTGCTGATGGCGAACAGGCCGAAGTGGCGTTTCTCGCATTTTACGACACAGACCAGGGGTTAGAGGTGATGCATGAACGGTCACGGTTTGTGTATGAAAGCGGTCAATGGTTTTACTGTGATGGACAGCAATTTGACACAGCCATCCCTGCGCGAAAAGCAGTCTGTCTCTGCGGCAGCGGAAAACCCTTTAAACGGTGTTGTGGCAGTTAATGAAAGTCGGTGAGTAA
>CAWUUZ010000128.1:0-3736 GCA_963925745.1 uncultured Pseudomonadales bacterium | reverse complement strand
TGCACACTGGCTATCAATTAAAGAGAATTATACAGGGTTTCGAGACCGAGTTGCCACTGCCACAGTGAATGGTTGTATAAGCCCATTTGACAGGGCCTTTCGGTCCGAACAAGGGCGTTTGGCAGGTCAATGTTAGGCGTTCCCTATGCAATCCGGTTATTGATGCCACCCTCTATAAAGGGTATGAGCATTTTGACGATATCGGGTGCAGAGTTCTGCGCCTTTAAATCCTTTGCAGCAATGGCACTTAAGGATTCGAGACTGGAGAAGGTAAAGATCATGGCGCCGACAGCAAAGTGAATGCGCCAAAACAAGGCGTTAGCCGATATGTCTGGGTTTGAAGTCTGCAAAACTGACACGATGCGGTTGTAGGTCTGGTGGTAATTGCTCTTTAAGAACCGCCTCATGTGTCCCTGAGACTCCGTGTAGGCCAAACCCAAAAGCTGTAAAAAAACGGACACCCGCTCTTGGTTGGTATCACCCTTAAGAGAGGCAATCAGTGTTTCTTCTAGAATGCCTAAAACGGCGTGCAAATCGGTGGATTCATGGGTACGCGAAGATTCGAAGGCATCGAGGTTAGAATCCAGCAGCGCACAGAAGGGATTTAAAAACCGGGCAAACACAGCCTGTATGAGTGATTTCTTTGAGCCAAAATGGTAATTCACCGCAGCAAGATTGACATTGGCTCTGTCTGTTATGGATCTCAAGGTTGTTTCAGTAAAACCTTTTTCGGCAAACAAAGTCTCTGCTGCATTGAGGATGCGGCCGACAGTATCTTGCTGGGTCATGATGTCTCACTTTGTTTTAAACAGTTGTTTCAAACGTATGTTTCAATGCCCTAATTGTCAATAGCCACTCATCAGAACTTTACTCAGTACAGACAGTTGTGGACTGAAAATTCATCAAATCCACCTTGCAAAGCGCCCTATGATCTCCATAATAGGAAAACGATTTCTACAACAACATTCGGAGTATAACAATGGCAGAGTACCATGATATTCAATCAACAGTTTCGGGTTCGCGAGCAGTTCAAACGAACAAGGTGCTGCGGAATACCTACGCACTCCTTTCACTAACATTGTTGTTTAGTGCATTCACTGCTGGCGCTGCGATGGTGATGAACCTGTCTCAAGGCGTGGCATTGATTATGATGTTGGCATCATTCGGCATCATGTGGCTTGTGCTGCCAAAAGCGATTAATTCTGGCATGGGCATTGTGTGGACATTCGCACTGACCGGCCTTCTGGGTGCATCTCTCGCACCGATGCTCAATGCCTACGTGGCTGCTGGCATGGGTAATCTGGTCTTTCAAGCACTGGGCGGAACAGCATTTATATTCCTATCATTGTCTGGTTATGCCTTGGTAACCCGTAAAGACTTTTCGTTTTTGGGCGGCATGCTGTTTGTCGGCTTAATGTTGGTGCTGGTAGCAATGCTAGCCAACATATTCCTCCAAATTCCGATTGTCAGCATGGCTATCTCAGCAGTCATCATTTTGATCATGTCTGGTTTGATTTTGTTTGATACCAGCCGGATCATCAATGGCGGTGAGACCAACTACATTCGTGCCACAGTCAGCCTGTATCTGAATATTTTCAACATATTCATTCACTTGCTGTCTTTGCTAGGCATCATGAACGACGACTAGGATTGTTAGCGGGTTCTACTCAAACCTGAGTAGAACCCTTATTGCTCCCCAGAAATCCTAGCTTACCTGCCCTTTCAAAAGGACCTCAATGTGATATTTTCGGTGATAGTACGTGCAGCGCCGGACAATGTGGGTCATCTTTTAGCGCTCAACACCTGCGAAGAACTTATCCGTCAAGGCCATCAACTTGAACAGATATTTTTTTATGAGTCAGCGGTCGTTGCAGCCTCTGCATTACTGCTTCCAGAACAGGATGAACTGTCAGTTACCAGGCGGTGGCAGGCTCTGTTTACTGCGTCTGAAGTACCGCTCTTTGTCTGTGTTGCTGCTGCGCTAAAACGCGGTGTCGTCAACGAACAGGAAGCCACGTCACATGCACTTCCCGCCCACAACCTGGCCGATGGATTTGAAATTGCTGGGCTTGGTGAATGGATAGGAACCTTGCAGCCGACGATAAAACAGGTAACCTTTGCCTAGTGAAAACGCTGCTATTTATCATTCAATCAGATCCCTACGCGACCTCAAAGGTCTCAGATGCCATTGATATGGCCTATGCTGCGGCTGTTTTTGAGATAGAGGTAGCGGTGTTGTTTAGCGGCGCAGCGCTGTCCTGTTTGTTGCAGGGTCATCAAAGCAGATTGTTAGACAAAAAATCTATTGAAAAGAAGATCTTGGCGTTACCCATTTATGGTGTTGATGAGTTGCGCTATGTCGTAGATGCAAATTCACCCTTTGCAAGCATGCTTGCTGGCATCGCTGATCCACTACCCGAATCAGAACAGGCAGCCTATATGGCTGGCTTTCAAGAAATACAGGTGTTTTGAACGTGAGTCATTGTCATGTAGTCCAAACCATTGAAGGATTAGCGCGCAGTCGTGCATTTTTGGGCGACGGTGATGTTTTGGTGTTTTTTGGAGAGGCAGTGCAGCTGTTACTAACACCCGATAAATTGCCGTCTGTGCCCTGTCACTTTATGGAAAATGACGTTGCTGCTCGAGGTCTTGTGCCTTTTGCATCAGAGGTAGCTCTCCTGACCACGGCAGACTTTGTTGCCCTGCTGGTACACCATGACAAACAGGTGGCCTGGTAATGGAACGCGATCCAGATGGGTTTCTAACCGACTGGACGGTATGGTCTGAAGCGGTTGCAGCAGACATTGCCAAGGCTGAAGGGGTGGAGTTGGACGCCGCACACTGGGAGATACTGGTGTTGGCACGTCAGTTCTACACCACATTTGACCATGCGCCATCACAACGTCCCTTGGCCCGTTATATCAAAAGCGAATTGGGTGCAGACAAGGCCGCAAGTATTTACCTGATGCAATTATTTGGTCAATCCCCAGCTAAAATGGTTGCGCGGATTGCAGGCTTACCCAAACCTAAAAACTGTCTTTAAGACAATTCGTTCTCGCCCTAAACGCAATTTATGTGTGTACGGCTTCATGTCTTTCAATTCGTATTTGACCCTGACAGGCATTGGTTAGCTGCTCGGTCAATGCCTCAAATGCCTGTTCTAAAACCGTCACCTCGGCATGCCACTCTGTACCATAGTCCGTGTCTCCAATGGTTCCCTGATGGAGCTGAACGATGTGTCTTACGGTTGCCTCTCGGGCATAGTCTGTATGGATTCGGCAGACACAGGAGGCTTCATAGTGGCTGTAGGTGGCTTTTTGCACTGCCAACGCAGCAGCATGGCTATAGGCACGGGTCAAACCACCTGCCCCCAGTTTGATGCCTCCAAAATAGCGAATCACCATCAACAAGACCTGATCGATATCCTGATGCTGTAGTACGTTTAATATGGGCATACCTGCTGTGCCAGAGGGCTCTCCATCATCGTGCATGCGCACACGGTTATCGACCTTTGCTGCCCAGGCAATATGGCGCGCGCCGTCATACTGCTGCCAGGTCAGTGCTACACGGTCTGTGGCTTCTTGCATGCTGGTGACGGGCACAATGATGCCAATAAACTCAGATTTTTTAACGACAAAGCGGTCAGAGGCTTCTTCTTGCACTGTTTTCATGGTGTGGACACAATTCCAGGGAGCGATTGAGGCACAGACATAACCTGTGCATTGTATCAAATGAA
>CAWUUZ010000127.1:0-6981 GCA_963925745.1 uncultured Pseudomonadales bacterium | reverse complement strand
GCTAGAGCATATTGTGACGGCGCTTCAAACCCACTATGGTTGGGAGGCCCTTGGGCGCCTTATCGACATCAAATGCTTTAATCAGGATCCCAGTATTAAGTCGAGTTTTAAGTTTCTGCGGCGCACGCCCTGGGCGCGTAGCAAGGTAGAGACGCTCTATTGTAAGGTGGTTGAATCTGCTGAGAAAGGCACTGTGAAACGTCCTATATCGACGTATGCAAAGACGTCAAGGCCGTCGGACGAGGCTGTAACTGCACCGATTGAGCCTGCTGCGAAAAAGGTGCGTTTGGATCAACCCCCAGCGGCGGTTTCTGAGCCAGTCCCTGCGCCCGAAAAAGAAACCACCGACCGAAAGCCGCGCGTTATACCCAGTAAATGGAAGTCATTCACCTGACTCAGCGGCCAACAGGGTGACGAAGGGTGGCAAATGCCACACCTGTTATGCTGTTAAGGCAGAATCAGCCAATAGGGTTCTGACACGCTTTTGTGCTCGGCATTGATATTGTCAAAGATGGCAAACTGCGTGATTATCGGGCTTTCTGTTGTCAGTGCGCGGTCATCGTCATTGCCGGTATCCAGTAGTCGGGTGAGTTCGACGGTCCAGAATCCTTCTGACCAAATGCCTTTGGCCTGAACATCCGCAACACTACCTTGCGATGCTGCGTTTGCTGAGATGCTGCCGACCTTCTGTTCTGTTTTGGTCGTTAGGTCTGGTTTGGATGTGTCATATCCGACTGTTCCTGCATCGAGTTGTCTGTCGATATAGATGGTTTCGCCAGTCGGTATCTCATATTCAGCGGCATCTTCAATATAGCGGGTACCTATGGTGTGGAGATAATCGTCGGCAAATCCGATGAAGTTGCTTCTCCCTGCAGACCAGAGCCAGAGATCTACCTCGTAGTTGACAGGCGCTAGCATGGAGCGGTCGTATGCATCCGATAAAGAGAACCTAACAGCCAGCATGTCATCGCGTTGTTTGCCGCGCTTGTATTTGCTCACTTTCCATTCCCATGGCCTAAAGAGGTCGCTTTCCGTGCTGTCTGGCCATCTAAAGGCCATATAGATTCTGTCATTTACCAGGGTCATGGCGACTTCGATGTTGGCATCACCAATCAGGTTCTGGTCGTCGTCTTTAACAGCTGGGGTGACTGAAATGGTGCTAAACAGTGCGGGATCCCAATCATCCAGTGCACCGTCAATAATGGGCGCTGCGTCTGATGGAATTACAACAAAGCGTTCGAAGTTGTCATCTGCCTGTGCGACACCCAAAAGGAATAGACAGGAGACAACTGCAAGTGGGATCGATTTCATAGGGTCGCTCCTGGAAAAGCAGCAATGGCAGCGCACGAGGCTGCCAAAGCTAGGTTAAAGCCAAGGGGCTATTTGATGGTAATCATACTTTCCATGCCATCTTCACGGTGGTCTTTGACGGTGCAAAACACCTCATAACTTCCAGCGGTTACTGGAACGAAATACAGATCCAGCTGGCCACCAACCATCAGTTCAATAGCGGTGAAGTAGGGCGCCTTGATTTCGCCGTCTTGATTGGACTGCACTTTGCGGGTGGCGATTGCCTTATAGAATTCTGGCGCTGTGAAGTAATGCTTCTTTTCGCCGACGTTTACCAGTTCCAGCTTATAGGGTTGGTTGGCTTCTAATTCTAGGTTCTCAAATGAATACTCATACTCACCCAACTCTACGCGAATCGTTTTCATGGTTTCCCAATTGGTTGCGCTCACGATTTCATCTGCGTTGGTGATATAGGTCTCTGCCTGGAGCGCAGTGCCTAACAACAGGCTGGTACTTAAAATGGCAGTTGTTAACAGTCTTCTCATTGTTACGTTTCCTTATTTACAGTTGTGTTTTCATTTTGGGCGTTTTGCAGTGTGACAACGAGGTTTCTGCCGCTGTCCTTGGCCAAATAGAGCGCCTGGTCTGACAGTTTTATCAGCTCGGTGGGGTTCTCAATGAGACCCTTGAAAGTGGTGGCGACCCCTATGCTGACGGTCACTGTCAGGCCGTCTACCGGTGTCGTTTCGATTCTTTTGCGTATGCGTTCCGCGATCTGCATGCCACCCTTTAGGTCCGTTTCGGGCAAAATTACCAGAAACTCTTCACCACCATAGCGGCAGGCAATATCGATTGATCTCAAGCTGTTTCTGACAGTATTGGAGAGCGATTGCAGTACGCGGTCGCCTTGATCGTGGCCATGGGTGTCATTGAATTTCTTGAAGTGGTCAACGTCAAACAGCAGTATCGTCAGTTCAGCGCTATAGCGGTGCGATCGTTGGGTCTCATAGACGAGTTTGGTGTCTAGGTGGCGCCGGTTAAATAGGCCAGTGAGCGCATCGGAGGTGGACATCAGTTTCAATTCTTCATTGAGTTCTACAGACTCTGTGACATCGCGTAACAGTGCGGCGGTACCGAGCTGCTGACCCTCAGGGCCATAAATGGTAGAAGCCGATAATTCGAGTGTGCGGTGGTGGTATTCGAGCTGAATAGGCCCTTTGCTTTCTTTGTAGCTGTTGATTTGGTCGCGGATGATTTCTGGATTGTCGACAAGGTGTAAGAAGCCACCAATAATAATCTCGTCGGTTGTTTTGCGAAGAATCCTTTCTGCAGCAGGGTTTGTCAGTACGATGCGACCGTGTCGATCGGTTACTACCATGCCCTCAGTGGTGCTGTGAATGAGCGTTGTGATCTTGTCGTGTTCTTCCTTCAACCCGAGGTAGGTCAACTCAAGTTCATCGGTCATTTTATTAAAGCTTTTCGCCATAAATGCCAGTTCATCTTTGCCAATTTCCGGCACCTTCTGATGAAGCTCGCCACTGGCAATATGGTGGATGGCGTTGGTTAGCCTGTGAATCGGCTGAACAATGGTGCGTCGCACCACAATGCCGGTAAAGAGGATGATGGAGAGCACAAAGAAAACAGCCAACTTGATGGCGGTATTTCGCGTTTCTGCTATTTTTTCGTCAACGTCAGAGAGCGACGTCGTCAGCTTTACAAGGCCGCGAATAGCATCCTGCTGGCCGTGGCAGTCATAGCACAACTTAGAATTTTGAATGGGTGTAATGAATGTAAGCGTTCGCTCACCCGTGCTATCGGTCGCATAAAATTTGCTGGTGGTTTCTAGGTTTACAGCGGTTCTGAGTGATTCGTTGGTTGCAGGCAGCACAGTATGGATACGTTCAACGGGTCTGGGTTCAAACAGTATTTCATCTTTGCGTTTGTTCACATTGTCGATCGTGCTGTTATCGAGAAAGGCTTCAGAGCCGTCAATACGCAGGATACGAAAATCAATCACCTGTTCGACGTTTTGAAGGCTCAGGGCGTAATTTTGTGCAATATCTGCATAGCCTCCTAACATGACAGCCTGAAGCCCCTCGCTGACAGTTTCGGTGACTTTACTCATGGAGACTTCGTTGTTTTCTATGATCTGTTTTTCTTGGGAGTAGGTGAAAAATGCAACCATGCCCAACAGACACAGTGAGGTTATAACAACAAAGGGAATTGTTATTTTACTGCCTATTGTTCTAAACAAGGGGCACCTCTCCGTTTTATCGTCCGCATGATATGGACGATGATTTAACCCCATGAAAGTTAGTTTCGAGGTGATATCGGTCAAGAAAACAGAGATGTAAGCCGCTATAAAAGCAGAAATGGTGATCTCAG
The DNA here is from genome assembly GCA_963925745.1 of uncultured Pseudomonadales bacterium. Classification (GTDB taxonomy): domain Bacteria; phylum Pseudomonadota; class Gammaproteobacteria; order Pseudomonadales; family Natronospirillaceae; genus CAJXZL01. The sequence goes on along the minus strand of CAWUUZ010000127.1, from coordinate 3,306 downwards.
GGGGAACAATCTGGGGTGGTTGGTACCGTTAGGAAAATGAGCGCTGTAAAAGGAAAGCGCCTTAGGGTTTTACCCCAAAGCGCTTTGGGTCATTATTCCGGATTAAATACGTTGTTGGCCTGCTCTTGAACGCGGATAAAGGTGGTTCGCTTAGACAATTCTTTGAGGTGAGCCGCACCCACATAGGTGCAGGTCGAGCGAACGCCGCCTAAGATATCTTGCACGGTATTTTCAATGGCACCCCGATAGGGAACATTGACCGTTTTACCTTCGGATGCACGGTATTCAGCCACGCCGCCATGGTATTTTTTCATCGCTGTTTCTGAACTCATGCCATAAAACTGTTTGTACGACTTTCCGTCAATCGTCACCAAGGTGCCGCCACTCTCATCGTGACCTGAGAATAGACCGCCAATCATGACAAAATCAGAGCCTGCACCAAAGGCTTTTGCAACGTCTCCTGCGCAGGTACAGCCACCGTCGGACATGATGTGACCACCCAAGCCGTGGGCGGCGTCAGCGCATTCAATCACGGCTGACAACTGCGGATAACCTACACCGGTTTTTACCCTTGTTGTGCAGACTGAGCCTGGACCAATGCCGACCTTGATGATGTCGGCACCCGCAAGTATGAGCTCCTCGGTGATGTCTCCCGTCACGACATTGCCTGCCATGATGATTTTGTCAGGGAATTCACCGCGGACACGTTTGACGTATTCAATAAAATGTTCTGAGTAACCGTTGGCTACATCGATGCAGATAAAGCGGAGCTTGGGGTGGTTTTTAACCAACAACTTGATGCGCTCAAAGTCAGCGGCAGATGTTCCGGAGCTCACGCTAAAGTGGTTGTAAAACGCATCAGGTTTGTCTGCTAAGAAGGCTTTCATCTCTGATTCTGAATAGTGCTTATGCAACGCCGTAACCATGCCATGGTCGTAGAGGGCTTCGGCAATGGCTATCGTGCCAGTCGTGTCCATATTGGCGGATATGACTGGGATGCCAGTCCACTTTTGGCCTGAATTTCTAAAGGTATAGGTACGCTCCAATGACACCTGAGACCGACTTTTTAAGGTGGATCTTTTGGGTCTGATGAGAACATCTTTAAAGCCAAGTTTTATTTCATGTTCAACGCGCATAAGTCTCTACCTAATTGACTGTCATTAAGGGTTAAGTGCTGGGCAAATACTGGCAAATTTTTCAAAATAATCTGGGAACGTCTTTGCCACGCAATTCGGATCCAGAATGTGTATGGGTGAGGGACCCAGCGCAGCAAGAGAGAAACACATGGCCATTCGGTGGTCATTGTAGGTTTCAATCTCAGCTTCCAGTATGCGTACCGGTGGGGTAATGCGGATATAGTCTTCACCCTCGGTTACGGTAGCGCCAACCTTACGTAATTCGGTTGCCATGGCGCTGAGGCGATCGGTTTCCTTGACCCGCCAATTATAGATGTTGCGGATGGTGGTATCGCCTTGCGCAAAAAGCGCTGCCACTGCGATTGTCATTGCTGCATCGGGTATGTGGTTGAGGTCAGCGTCGATCCCCTTAAGCTGCTTCGTGCCTGTCACTTCAATCCAGGTGTCTGAACGCTTGACGGTTGCGCCCATCAGTTCCAAGACATCAGCAAATCGAATGTCGCCCTGGATGCTGTCTTTCCCAATGCCCTCGACCCGTACCCTGGTACCGGAAATGGCTGCGGCTGCTAGAAAATAGCTCGCTGATGACGCATCGCCTTCAACCATGATGGTCTTTGGAGAGTGGTAGGTTTGCTGGCCCTTTATGACAAAGGTTTGGTAATGGTTGTTAACGACCTCAACGCCAAAATGCGCCATCATCGCCAAGGTAATGTCGATATAGGGTTTGCTGACCAGATCACCGATAACGGTAATCTCACTGTCCTGTTCAGCCAGGGGGCATGCCATCAGCATGGCCGTCAAGAACTGACTTGAGATAGAACCCTGGATTGTAAAGTTGCCGCCCCTGAGCCCATTGGCATGGATGGTAAGTGGGGGATAGCCTTCAGATTTCAGATAATCGATGTGTGCACCGCACTGTCTCAGGCTGTCTACCAAGTCGCCTATCGGCCGCTCTTCCATTCTGGGTTCACCAGTAAGGGTGTAGGTTCCCCGTCCTAGGGTGAGCGCGGCAGTTAGGGGGCGCATGGCCGTACCCGCATTTCCCAGAAATAGGGTTTTAGGATCGGCGTTTTCGAAGGCCTTACCCCTTCCCGTAACACGCGCAATGGTGTTGTTTTCAGACAGGTCTATTGCGACCCCCAAGGCTTTTAGTGCCTCTAGGTTAAATCGAATATCATCACTGTCGAGAAGATTGGTTATGGTGGTTGTGCCCTCAGCTAAGGCTGCTAGCAACAGAATTCTGTTTGACAGGCTTTTAGAGCCTGGGATGCGCACGGTTCCGGAAACCTGAGCGATCGGATTAAGTGTTAAAGACTCCATGGGATGTATTCGTTCACTGGGGAATGGGTGAACTGAGTTTACCTTGATCCTGACGGTATTTCAAAGCGAAAGCCTGTGGACCCTAGGTGCGCCAAAATGCAGGTAAAAACAGTGTTAACAGGGTGAAGTACTCCAAGCGTCCAAGCACCATCGCGGTAATTGATTTTGCAGAAGGCAAACTTTTGCGGCAGCGTGGTTAATATCGCGGCGGTAACAATCATGCCCAGTGCGTGCCCCAGAAAAACGGTTTCTTCATGGTCATGAAAAAGTGTCAAGGACAGGAAGGCAAAAACCAGCTGGACACCCCCCCCCATAAGGCCAATAGGTAGGGCAAGCAATGACAGTGTTGCTCGGGTGTTGACTACCAGGGTGATATGCCCCTAACCCATTCCAATGGCGTTAATAACAACGCCGATTGAAATGGAGGGTGTCACAGGGTAGTAGAGGCCGGTTGCTGGTCTGCCGATTTGATCACCAAAATATCGGCCGCAATTCTGTCCAAAATCCTTTCCGCAGTGTGCCCTATGAGTAAGCGGTCTAGTCCTTGCCGACTCGTTGCACCCATGATGACAATGTTGCTGTCTTGCTGATACAGGTGGTCAGGAATCATGGTGGAGGGGTTTCCCGTCTCCAGATGCACTCTGTTGTCTGGAAAATTAAAGGGCTGAACCAAATTTTTCAGGGCATCCAAATGCTGCTGTCTTACCTGTTCGGTAATGTCTCCTGCATCAAGCGCAGGTTGGTCAAGGTAGATCAGCAAGGGTGTTGGATCGTAAACGTGCAGTATGTCTATTGTGGCATCGAGTGTGTCTGCTAAGCCGATGGCGTAGGTGATTAATTCGGTGTCGAG
>CAWUUZ010000126.1:0-8863 GCA_963925745.1 uncultured Pseudomonadales bacterium | reverse complement strand
CATCAACCCTGTGTTGACCAACAGATCATGCGCCACGCCGTCCAAGGTGGTACAGGGCTTGTTCACCAAACCCTCTAGACCCTGAACGAGTGTCTGTTCTTCCGCAATGATGTTGAGATAATGCTGTTTCTTCTCATCGGTCAAATTCGACAAGACTTTGCCGCGGTAGCCATCGACAACCAATTCTTGGCCAATCAGGCTGTGGTAGGGCAGATCAACCAGACCCATGACGGTTGGAATACCCATGGCGCGCGCAAAGATCGCAATGTGGCTGTTGGCTGAACCCTTGATGGATATAAGTGCTGCGATTCTGTCTTCAGGCACCTCGGCAAGGATGGCCGGGGTAAGTTCTTCTCCGATAACAATGACACGTTCTGGCAGCGCGACCGCCTGACTGACATCGGCCTGGAGGTAGAGCAATATACGCCGTCCCATATCGCGGATATCGGTTGCCCGCTCGCGGATATAGGGGTCGTCCATGGCATCAAAATGGCTTGAATAGCGTTTTACGATGGTCGCCAATGCGCCCTGTGCCCACTGGCCAACCTTAATTTCTTGAATAACCTCTTGGCCCAAGGCCGTATCGTCCAACATGCCCAGATAGACATCAAATAGGGCACGTTCTTCTGGTCTGAGATCGGCTGACAGCTTGTCGCCGGCCGTTACCATGTCTTGCCTCACACGCTGCAAGGCCTCTTCAAACAACCGGATTTCAGCCGGTATATCGGTGATGGTACGACGGCCAATCACATCCAAATTGGCATTGGCTTTTACCAGATAGGCGTGGCCAATCGCGACGCCACTAGACCCCACAACACCGGTATACACATTGTTGAGCAGGGCATGTCCAAAAAAGTCTCTGCCCAGATATCCCGAGGCCTTGGCATGGGCAATGGACGCAGACAGCCGTGCAGAAATGGTCACCAGCAAAGCTTCATCGCCCGTTGCAAAGAGCTTTTTAGCCATTTTCTGGACCATAATCACACCCAACAACTTGCGTTTGTGGATGATCGGAACGGCTAACATACCGTGAAAGGCTTCTTCGCCAATGCCTTGAACAAAGTGAAATGAGGGGTGGTTGGCTGCATCCGCCAGGTTGATCGGTTCTTCGCGTTTTCCCACCAGGGCGATGATGCCCTCGCCTGCATTCAAATAGAGTTTGCCAATATGGTGGGCACCAAAACCATAGTTTGCTGACAGGATAAATCGACGGCTCTCTGAGTCCCACAGAAAAATCGAGCAGGCATCAGCTTCCACGAGATCAATCAGGCCAAGCACAACCCTATCTAGGGTCTCTCTAAGCCCTCTTGCGCTGCTAATGTCTTGGTCTATTCGTTTTAAGATATTGAGCAAGAATCCATCCTCAAGTCTTAATAGAGTCTAATGCCAAGGTAGCCTGTTTGCGCTGGCTCAAATAGCGCCCCAGACGTGGCCTAAGTTCCTTTAACGCCTGTCGATACACTGTCTTTTTAAAAATAACAACATTTGACAGCGGGTACCAATAGCTTACCCACTCCCAATGGTCGAATTCAGGCTTGTCCGTTAGTGACAAGTCTACCAGCGAATCTTGGCCCTTTAGCGAGAGCAGAAACCACTTTTGCTTTTGCCCGATACAAATCGGAAGACTGTTATGCCGAATCATGCGTTTTGGCAATCGGTACCGCAACCAACCTCTGGTACAGGCTATGACGGTGACATGTTCTGGCAACAAACCAACTTCTTCTTCGAGTTCTCGGTACATTGCTGCAATCGGTGTTTCATCGAGGTGGATACCACCCTGTGGAAATTGCCACGCGTTTTGGTTCACGCGCTTTGCCCACAATACTTGCCCCTGCTGATTGGTCAAAATTATGCCGACATTGGGCCGGTAGCCCTCCGTGTCAATCATATTTGCCTCTCTGTCAGGAATCACAAGCGCTGTAATCCCTGTCTTTATTTTTTGTGAGTCTTATTTGAATACCATTGTTCCAGAAAGGCAGGCAACAAGCCAGAAGGAATAAGCCCCCTCTATTGGGGCGAATTACGGGTTAAAACCACATTAAAACAACCACTTAACAGCCACCTGGTTTTCTATTGACGAAAAGTTTACTGGCAAACATGGCATGTCAGTGACCCCTCTATTACCATAGGCACCCAATTACATTGGCCCAAAAGGGTCATCGCCACCGCCAGAAGGGAACCGCAGATGAGCCTCGCCATTTTTGATTTAGACAACACCTTGCTCAGAGGCGACAGCGACCACGCATGGGGCGAATTTTTGGTTGCTCAGGGCTTGGTCGATGCCGAGCAGTACCGCAAGATGAACGATTATTTTTACCGCCAATACCAGCTCGGATCATTGGACGTCGTTGCCTACCAAACCTTTGTACTGGCAGAGATAAAGGACCGCCATCTGGATGAGGTGTATGGGTGGCGAACGCAATTTATGGCCGAGGTCATAGAAGCCATGATTTTGCCCAAGGCAGAGGCCCTCGTAGCGCAACACCGCGAGGCGGGAGATCAACTGCTGATTATTACGGCAACCAACGACTTTATTACCGCGCCCATTGCCAAAAGGTTTGGCATTGATGCCTTGATTGCTACCCAGGCTGAATTGGCTAACGAACGCTATACCGGCAACCTGGTAGGCACACCGAGTTACCAGGACGGAAAAATCGTACGCTTGGAGGCATGGTTAAAGGATCAGGCCATCGACATGAAGGGCGCCTGGTTTTACTCCGATTCACACAATGACTTGCCCCTTCTCAAACAAGTCGACAACCCAGTGGCCGTTGATCCTGACGATATTTTGCGCGATTTTGCCAAGTTGCAAAACTGGGATATGATTAGCCTGCGATAACATGAGAACAGTAACTACCATGGCGACAATGCGGCTTTTTTTGGGTTTGGCTTTATTCGGCTTTATCGCTGGATGTGACAACAACACAGCCGTTGTTGCGGCAACTGAGCCACAGATTGATGCAGAGTCCGCCGCGCCGTCAGTCGCGCCCTGGGAATCGATACCCAGTGAACTCATGGTGTCGCAGTGGGCAGAAAATGCGCTGCGCTGTTACGACAATGCTGCCCTGTCTTACTTGGAAATGGATGCCAAGACCCAAGAATTTCTCTCTACCCCAAGCCAAACACTGCTACGTCAGCTGCAAAATGCCTGGCGATCAGCACACCAACATTTTGTAACCTGTCAGCTCTACCAACAGGGTGTATCCCGTGATTGGCAACTTGTCTCCACGCTACGCGCCCAGTTAGATGCTTGGCCCGTTATGGGCGGCTATATTGACGCCATTCCTGGCTATCCCGATACCGGCATCATCAATGATTCTTCTATCGCGGTATCTACCCAAACACTGATCGAACAGCACCAGCTCACTGACACGACCGATGTGACCCTGGGTTTTCATGCCATAGAATTTTTGCTCTGGGGTGAAGACTTACAGCGTTCCTACACCGACTATATTGGCAGCAGCCCTGAGATGTCAGAAATGGGTTTTGATACCAACCCAGAAAACCGCAGACGAACGCTACTGCGTGAGACCATGACCCTTTTGTTGGTTCAAACACACCAGCTTCAAGGCCGTTGGCAGGATGACCCCGCCTCATGGCGTACTACCCTAAGCCATTATGCGAAGGAACAGCAGGCGACCTATCTGTATAAATCCATGTTGGCCTATCTAAACGGGTTGAATAAGCGTTTCTTTGATCCGAATATACAGGGCGACCTCTTTTTGATAGAAGAAAGCCCCTTTAGCCACGCTACCCGAGACGGCCTATTCCAATCGTTACATACCTTTCAAACCGAGTTGACGCAGTGGGTAGCGCTGTACCGAACCGCAGATAGCCGTCCTGAAACCCAAACACTGCTCGATGCCGTGGAGACTGAGCTACAGGCACTCATGGTGCTCTCTGATCAGCTTCCGCGTCTGAATCCCTCGACCATCGGCGCCTGGCAAACCAGTGCCAGCAGTTTGTATGGCCAGATTCGACTGCTGGGCACCCAATTAACCGTCCTTGGCAACGCTGCAGGATTGGCCATTTAGCGGTAGAAAGACCCCGAATGATGTGTTCTCTGCCTTGCGTCTGGTATCATTATCAGCGACTTCGAATGCTTAGGAACTGAGCCCTTTGAATACCCTTGCGACATCTGAAACCCCTGTTCGACTAGACAAATGGCTCTGGGCGGCACGGTTTTATAAGACCCGTTCGATGGCCAAACAGGCAATTGAAGGTGGCAAGGTGCATTACAACAGCGCCCGAACCCGACCTGCCAAGATGGTAGAACTGGGCGCAGAAATTCGATATCGGGTCGGTTTTGAAGAGAAAACCGTGCTGGTCATCGCATTTTCGGACCAACGACGGGGTGCTCCTGAAGCCCAGCTCTTGTATTCCGAGACAGAAGACTCCATTAAGAAACGTACAGTGACCGCAGATATGCGAAAAAACCAGTCACTGGGCGCTACTGCACCAGAACGGCGTCCGAGCAAAAAGCAGCGCCGAGACATTATTCGATTCCAAAACGTGAACGCAGTTGATCACAGCGCAGAATCTTAATCTTTGCTATCAAAGGGTATGACATGAGTAACGCAGATACCACGCAGCGTTTTCTATTCGATTCGCACAATATTAGAGGTGAGTTGGTCGGTCTAAACGAGACCTACCAAGAGGTACTCACACGCCATGAATACCCTCAGGACATACAGCTGTTGATCGGTGAGTTTATGGCAGCAGCGGCATTGCTTGCCTCAACCATCAAGTTTGACGGTACCTTGGTGATGCAGCTGAGTGGCAACGGCCAACTGCGAACCCTTATGGCTGAATGTGACCACCAATCGGGTCTGCGGGCCATTGCCCGTTACAACGATGACTTTAACCCCAATGAACCCCTGGTTCATTCTGGACAAATTGCCATCAGCATCATTCCGGATAAGGGCTCAAAATACCAAGGCATCATCTCCTTTGACCAGAAAGCGGGCTTGGCAGACGCCATTGAAGCCTACTTCACCCAGTCGGAACAGATTCGCACCCGAATTTGGCTCGCCTGTGATGGAAAAAGTGCCGCAGGTTTTATGATTCAGGCGATGCCTGAAGCCGCAGACAGCCACAGCCTCTTTATGGAAGATGAAGATGTTTGGAACCGTATCAGCCACCTGTCGGCGACCTTGAAACCTGAAGAGTTGCTCAGCCTAGACAATGAAACGCTGCTGTTCCGTTTGTTTCACGAAGAAGAGGTACACCTCTTTGACGTCAAGGACCTCCATTTTCAATGCAGTTGTTCACGCGAGCGGTCTGAAAACGCGATCATGCAACTGGGTCTGGAAGACGCGCTGGCGGTTATTGAAGAACTGGGTTATCTGTCCGCAGACTGCCAGTTTTGCAACAACCATTATCAGTTTAATGCGCAGGACATAGAAACACTGTTTTCTGATCCCACCCAACAACGTCATTGAGTCGCCGAATGCTATCAATAGTAAATCAAATTGCCACCGAACTGGCTGTTCGTCCTGAACAGGTTGCTGCAACTATCGCGCTGCTAGACGATGGTGCCACTGTTCCCTTTATTGCCCGTTACCGTAAAGAGGTTACGGGTTCTCTTGACGACATCCAGTTGCGATCGCTCGAGGAACGTTTGTCCTATTTGCGCGAGATGGACAGCCGCAGAACAACCATCCTAAAAAGCATTGAAGAACAGGGCAAGTTAACCGACGGATTGCGTAACCAGATCAACAGCGCGACCACCAAAACGGTTTTGGAAGATCTGTATCTGCCCTACAAACCCAAGCGGCGCACCAAGGGCCAGATTGCCATTGAATCTGGTTTAGAGCCGCTGGCAGACAGGCTTTTTCAAGATCCACATCGGGTGCCTGAAACAGAAGCCTTGGCCTATGTTTCAGAAGACAGGGGTGTTGCCGATGTGAAAGCTGCGCTTGATGGTGCGCGGTATATCCTGATGGAGCGGTTTGCTGAAGACGCAACACTGCTCGGTTCGCTTAGAACCTTTTTGTGGCAGGAGGGCGTGATCCGCTCAACCGTTGCAGCCGGCAAAGAGGCAGAAGGCCAGAAGTTTGCCGATTACTTTGAATTTGACGAACGCCTTAACAAGATTCCAAGCCACCGTGCCCTGGCGCTGTTTCGTGGCCGTAATGAAGGTTTTTTACAGCTTCAAATTGAAGTACAGGGTGAAGAAGCGGGATCACCTTCAGCCTGTGAGGGTCTGATTGCAGACCGATTTAACATCCAATTTCAGCAGCGTCCTGGCGACAAGTTTCTAGCAGATGTGGTGCGCTGGACCTGGAAGGTAAAGCTCTTGACCCATTTGGAAAGTGAGCTCTTTACCCAGATTCGACAAGAGGCAGAGGGTGAAGCCATCAAGGTCTTTGCCCGCAACCTCAAAAGCCTGTTATTGGCTGCCCCTGCAGGACAAAAGGTAACCCTGGGTCTGGATCCTGGCTTGAGATCAGGGGTGAAATATGTGGTTATCGATGCGACCGGACAGGTTGCCGATCACGGTGCTATTTTTCCACACCAGCCCTTTAACAAGCTGCATGAATCAGAGCAGACCATCAGCGCACTCTGTATCAAGCATGGGGTTGAATTGATCGCTATCGGCAATGGCACCGCGAGCCGCGAGACCGACCGATTTGTGGCTGACATGACCAAGAAACACCCAAAGATACAGGCGCAGCGTGTGATTGTGAGTGAGGCTGGTGCCTCGATCTATTCGGCATCTGAGTTTGCCTCGCGTGAATTTCCCCATTTGGATGTCACCATTCGTGGCGCCATTTCCATCGCGCGACGCTTGCAGGATCCACTCGCAGAGCTGGTCAAGATTGATCCCAAGAGTATTGGTGTTGGCCAGTACCAACATGACGTGTCTCAAACCGCACTGGCGCGCCAGCTAGACGCCGTTGTGGAAGACTGTGTTAACAGCGTGGGCGTCGACGTCAACACCGCCTCAGTGCCGTTGCTGACCCGTGTAGCCGGTTTGTCAGAAAGCATGGCCCAGAACATTATTGAATGGCGCAACCAAAAGGGTTTCTTTGGTAACCGCAAAGAATTGTTGGGTGTTCCCCGTGTAGGACCTAAGGCCTTTGAACAGGCTGCAGGCTTTTTGCGCATTAACGGCGGTAACAACCCCCTTGATGCCTCCTCTGTGCACCCTGAATCCTATGCCGTGGTCGACAAGATCATTGGCCAGCTCAACCGCTCTGTGGCCAGCATCATGGGCGATGCTGCACTGCTAAGGTCTGTTGATGCAAACGCCCTTGTTGATGGCACGCACCAGTTGCTTACCGTCAAAGACATCTTGGCTGAACTTGAAAAGCCCGGTCGAGATCCGCGACCTGAGTTTAAAACGGCTACCCTGCAAGAGGGCGTAGAGACCCTAAAGGACCTAAAATTGGGTATGGTTTTGGAAGGTACCGTTACCAACGTCACCAATTTTGGTGCCTTTGTTGATGTGGGTGTCCACCAAGACGGTTTGGTGCATATTTCTGCATTGAGCAACAAATTTGTTGATGACCCTGCCAAGGTTGTCAGCACCGGTGATATCGTCAAGGTGAAGGTAATGAACCTAGACATTCCCCGTAAGCGTATTGGCTTGTCTATGCGCATGGATGACACACCTGTGGCACAGCAGGATGACCTGTCTCTGTCGCAACAACGACAGGGCAATGGGCAAAAGAGCCAACAACGTCAGCAGGCAGCCCCTGCCAACACGGCGATGGCTGACCTGTTCCAACAGGCGATGAACAAGAGTAAAAACAGAATGTAACGGGCGGAGGACGACGTCAGTCAAGACGCCTTATACACACCTTTTATACGCCTTTGAAGCACCAGGGCCAAGAGAGTACTACTGTGATAAATCGACCACATTTTGATACAAAATGGCTTTCTGAACTCCCTGCCCAAACGCTGCATTTTGTGCGTGGCATAGAAAAGGAAGGATTGCGTGTTACGCCAGGTGCTCATATAAGCCAAAACGACCATCCGATTGCATTGGGGTCTGCATTGATGCACCCCCATATCACCACAGATTACTCTGAAGCCTTGATGGAGTTCATCACACCAGCAATGACTGATGACGCCAATCCGCTGACGTTTTTAGAAGAACTACACCAGTATGCCTATCAAAAACTGCCCGCTGGCGAAAAGATTTGGCCAGGCAGCATGCCGTGTATCATTGAAGATGACATGGACATCCGCATTGCTGAATTTGGTGTCTCCAATATCGGACGGCTCAAACACCTGTACCGTCATGGCCTATGGCACCGTTATGGACGTTCAATGCAGGCCATCGCAGGTTTGCACTTTAACTTTTCCTTACCCGATGTCTTTTGGTCTCATTTTCAGGCGCAGCAGCAGAATACTGATTCTTTGCAAGACTTTAGATCCGCGAGCTATTTCCGTCTGATTCGTAATTTTAAGCGCCATTCTTGGCTGTTGATGTATCTGTTTGGTGCATCACCTGCCATGGACCGCAGTTTTCGCCATAAGGCGAGCGACATGAAGTCCGCAGGTGCACACACAGACTTTTTGCCCTATGCCACGTCGTTACGCATGAGTGATATTGGCTATACCAATAACAAGGCACAGGGCGCACTGAAGGTCAGCTTTAATGACCTGGGTGAATACATCACATCGATGCGCGGTGCCATTCACACCGTCCATAAGCCCTATGAAGCTATTGGCCTTAAAAAGGGTGATGACTATTTGCAGATCAACAGCAACATCCTGCAAATTGAAAATGAATATTACAGTGACATTCGGCCCAAGCGGGTCACCTTGCCGGGAGAAAAACCGGTCTGTGCGCTGTACCGTCGCGGTGTTGAATATGTGGAAATCCGGTGTATGGATTTAGACCCCTTTGAGC
>CAWUUZ010000125.1:0-3214 GCA_963925745.1 uncultured Pseudomonadales bacterium | reverse complement strand
CACAAAGCGAACCCTGGCGGGCCGCGCTACAGCGCCCAGATCATCGTCCACGCGCTTCATGACCTCTTTTTCAAGTTTGAGCGCCGCCGCGCTGTCTTGCGCCAAACCCGCATCCTTGAGCACGACAAAGGGACCGCCACGGCGCATAACCCGACCAGCAACAGAAATCGGCAAGGATTTGCCTTCGATCTCGTCCTTTTCCAGTGCTGCATAGGCTGCTTGCAAGTCGCCCGCTTGGTGTTCAGGTTTGAAATCGTTTGGGAAAGCGTTGCCACGCAGTGCAGTCAATCGCTCAAGCTTTTGACGGCGTTCAGCAATGATGTGGTTTTCATCCTGTGGTATCTGTTGATCAGTCATAGTCTGGTCCGGTAAATAGGGTTTAAAGGCCTTTCTTTAGTGAGGCTACAATAAAACGGTCGATGTCACCATCAAGAACGGCTCTGGTACTGCCTGTCTCAACACCCGTACGCAAGTCTTTAATACGTGCATCATCAAGAACATAGGATCGGATCTGACTGCCCCAACCGATGTCTGACTTGGTATCTTCCAGCGCTTGAGATTCCGTATTACGTCGCGCCACTTCTGCTTCGTAAAGACGGGCTTTCAATTGCTTCATAGCCTGGTCTTTGTTTTTGTGCTGTGAACGGTCATTCTGACACTGGGTTACGATGCCAGACGGTAGGTGGGTTATACGCACGGCCGATTCTGTTTTGTTCACGTGCTGTCCACCAGCACCTGAGGCACGGTACACATCGATGCGCAAATCTGCAGGATTGATTTCAATTTCGATATCGTCATTGACTTCAGGCGATACAAAAACCGACGAAAAAGAAGTATGGCGGCGGTTGCCACTGTCAAAGGGTGACTTACGTACCAAGCGGTGGACACCCGTTTCGGTGCGCAGCCAGCCATAGGCATATTCGCCTTGAAAATGAATTGTAGCGGATTTAACGCCAGCCACGTCACCTGCTGAACATTCCAACAATTCTGTTTTAAAGCCGCGGGCTTCGCCCCAGCGCAAATACATGCGCAACAGCATTTCAGCCCAATCCTGGGCCTCTGTGCCGCCGGATCCTGATTGAATGTCCATATAGGCATTGTTTGGATCCATCGGATTTGAAAACATGCGACGAAATTCGAGTTTCGCCAATAAGGCGTCTAGGCGGGTCAATTCTGCTTCAATATCCGCGACGGCTTCTTCATCATCCTCTTCAAATGCCATATCCAACAGCTCACTGCTGTCTGATACGCCTGAGGTGAGTTCGTCGATGGTGTTTACCACGGATTCGAGAGAAGACCGTTCTTGACCGAGTTTCTGCGCCCGGTCTGGATCATTCCAAACACTGGCTTCACCCAACAACAACGTTACTTCGTGTAACCGTTCCTTGTTGTTATCGTAGTCAAAGATACCCCCTAAGCACATCGGTGCGTGCGTAGAGGTCTTTCATTTGTTCGCGAAGCGCGTTGATTTCCACAATGGTTTCCAAAAAAGCTAAGGTTTACAGGGACGAAAGTCTTGCCACAACGTGGCAAATACAGCCTTTACAGCCCTAAACATAAGGGGACGAGATTTTAGCTGAAATATCACAGGGTTAGTAGACGTCTTGGGGCTTTTTTATCCCCAAAGTGGGTCACACAGGCTGAGGCTGGTGGTTTCGCCGGAATAACAGCACCTTCAAACCGAGTTCAGGATCCCGTTCGCAGATTTCATCAGGGTTTTGCAGCCGAGAATCAAAGCTGAAGTGCGCTGCCAGCAGGGTCGAGAAGTCGTCAATAACAGCCGTCGCCCGTGTCTGGGGGTCATTTTGGGTCAGCATCAGCCAACCACCAGGCACTACCCAATCAACACTGCGCCTCAAAAGGCGTCGGTAATCGCCAACAGGATCAAAATGCCGCTGCTGTGTGGGTGGGTCAATAATCACCAGATCAAAGGGCCCTAACTTCGAAATCTTACCCAGAGACTTGTTGATATCATGCGGATAATACTGGTGCTGCCCTGCCAAATCGTTACGAACCATATTGTCTTTGCCCAGTTTCAAGGCTGCGCGACTCATATCGAAATTAACCGTAGCGGTGGCGCCTCCAGCTGCAGCAGCCAAGGAGAACCCACAGGTATAGGAAAACAGGTTTGCAACACGCCAACCAGCGCTCTGACGACGGACCCACTGTCTTCCTGCTGCCATGTCCAGAAACAGACCTGGATTTTGGCGGTCAAATCGCAACTGGTATGACAAACCCTGTTCGGTTGCAAACAGGGTTTCAGTTGCCTCTGAGTGAGGAAACTCCCAGGGACTGCCGGCCATCCAGCGCCTTTGAACGGCAAATTGATAACCCTGCTCTCGGCAAAAATCGGCTATGAGGTCTTCCCAGAAGGGGTTGTTATCGGCGTGATAGAGAATCAGGGCAATACAGCAGCCATATTTTTCAACCGTTACAGATTCTGCTCCAACCCAGCAACCACCACGCCCATGAAACAGCCGTTTGCAGTCATCCCGAGACTGACCAGTCATATTGTCGCTAAGCGTCTGCAACACCGCGGTCTGCAAAGCGTGCTGGTCTTCAGTAAGGTGCAAAGGGGTCATTATGGGTTTTCCAGAGGTTGAGAATTGCGTACAATGTGTACCCCGAACTAACAACAATGGCAGGGTCTAGAGATGGCAACAGACAACAAAACCAAGCCTGAAACACAGGATGACCTGTTTCACGGTGCTGCCATCATTCAACCTGACGGCCAAGAAGTTCCTATCACAGATGACATGATCGAAGAGGTCTTTGAGGACCTGACTCAGTCAGACGTATCCAAACACTGAAATCCCAATGCCTGTAGCCCTTGACGCTCCGTCTTGGGTACGCCTAACAGTGGCAAACAGGAGAATTCACGTCGCACCCCATAGTGTTTCCGCAGTTGATCAAAACGCTTTCCACAGCCTGCGGTATCTTTAGCAGCCAAAAGGGTTTCTCGCATCTGTTCACTGTCTTTTTGAATGGAAAAGACCCGATTTATGGCGTCTGACAGATTCTGCGCAGCGGTAATCTCAGGGTTCCAGACATAGGGTTGTGGCCAATGCGTATCTGATATCGGCTCCTCTAGGGCTTGACCGCCGCTCCAAGCCATTAGGGCATTGTGCAACATCCAGGTGCCACGGATTTTGCCATCAAGGCTATAACCAGCAATATGGGGGGTACTCAGCATGATGGCCTGCATGAGTTTCAG
>CAWUUZ010000124.1:0-3834 GCA_963925745.1 uncultured Pseudomonadales bacterium | reverse complement strand
GACAAGGACAGGGCGACCCGATTCGAGCATCAGTTGTTCTACCAGGGTTTTGGGTGAAAAACCGCGGTCCTTTTCGTTGTACTGACCGACAATGGCAATGTCAGCGTGGCGGGTATGCCATAACAATTGATCGACCAAATTCATGTCTGGGTTGAACGCATCCGCTTCGACCCATTCTGCATCAAGGCCCTTTGTCTGTGCCTCAAACTCTTGACGTGCCTCTAAGGCAAATTCGGTAATAGATTCTTTCCAACCACCGCGTGCAAAAACGACCTTCAAGTGGGCGTCATGTTGTTTTGCCAAAGCCGCACCCAGCTTTAAGCGGGTCTTACAGTTTTTGGTTCGATCTTGGTGGACCAGTATATTTTTTATCGCCATGGGGCATTCACCATCTGTAATCATCGGGTACATCTAAAGGTCGTTTGGCTTTGAAATAGACTAATGTCTAAGGCTGAAAAGCCAGTAAAATTGGCAAATAACGGCCAATTTGCGACGCTTTACACTGTTCAAAAGATATTTATTGGGCCTTCTAAATTCCGTATAACCTATAAACGACGGGGCCTGTAGTTGTTTTTTTGTAGCCCCAGCCTGTTTCTTGGAATTAGAGTACGGTTTATTGTTGAACCGATCTGTCATCTAACCGACAATTGCAGCATGACACATTCAAACCTATCCCTTCCCGACTTTCCTTGGTTTCGTTCTCTCAAACAGATTGAGCAGGAAAAGGTGCGCCAAGCGGTCACCTGCCGACACTTTGCCGAGGGTGAGTTTATTGCGCGCAAAGGCGATGCAACCAATGCCTGGATTGGTGTTGTGGATGGGTTGGTAAAGATCAATACCTTCTCGGCCAGTGGCAAGTGCATTACCTTTACGGGTGTGCCCAGTGGCGGGTGGATCGGTGAAGGTTCTGTGATCAAGCGTGAAGATCGGAAATACGACATCATCGCACTGCGACAGTCCTTTATTGCGTTTCTACCCACAGAAACCTTTCATTGGCTACTCGACAACAGCCTCACCTTTAACCGTTTTATCATTCAACATCTGAACGAACGGCTCGCTCAGGTGCTGGGCACATTGGAAAGTGACCGTCTGCACAACCCAGACTCGCGGGTAGCCCATGCGCTGTGCACCATGTTTAACCGTCAATTGTTTCCTGAGGCCACGGCACAGACGCAGATCCAGATTTCTCAGGAAGAGTTGGGCTATATCGTTGGAACGTCACGGCAGCGTGTAAACCAGTCGCTCAAGCATCTGGAAGAACTGGGACTTATCCATTTGGGATATGGCTTTATTGGCATTCTCGATTTGGAAGCCTTGCAGCAATTTGAGATTAACGCGTAGGCTTCAAACGCCAAGGCGCTGCTAATAGGGTGTCAGCAACGCGTCGGCACCTTCTCAGGTCTTAGACAACCTTGATAACGGCTTCGCCCGCAACCTGGGGTCGCAACACACCAATCTTCTGTATAAATTGCCCCGCGTCTTCACAGGCTGCCAATAGCGCAGCAACGCTTTCAGGCAGAACCGCGATCAACAAACCACCACTGGTTTGCGGGTCACAAAAGAGGTGTCGCTGTTCAAATGACATCTCGCCCAGTTTTGCGCCATAGCTGTCGAAATTACGCCCCGTGCCCCCGGGAACGCAACCCTGTTCTAGATAGCCCGTCACGGACTCAATGATCGGCACATCCTTGGCAACAATGTCTGCCGCCACACCACTGCCTTCACACAGCTCAAGTAGGTGGCCCATCAATCCAAAGCCCGTCACATCGGTCATGGCACAGACTTCGGGAATTTCAGCCAAAACTGACCCGATGTTGTTCATCTGACACATGGACGCTGGCGCAAGATGCGCATGTTCAGGCTTTAATAGCCCCTGCTTTTGGGCAGTCGAGAGAATGCCCACACCCAGGGGTTTGGTGAGAAAGAGGTCACAACCTGCCAGGGCGCGGTTGTTGCGTTTGATACGGTCCGTGGGAACGACACCGGTCACCGCCAATCCAAAGATAGGCTCTGGCGCATCGATTGAATGACCACCCGCCAAGCGAATCCCCGCATCAAAGCAGGCCTTTCGTCCACCTTCAATCACCTGAGAGGCCACCTTGGCAGACAACTTATTAACGGGCCATCCAAGAATGGCAATGGCCATAATCGGCTTGCCGCCCATGGCATAGATATCACTGATGGCATTGGTCGCTGCAATACGGCCAAAGGTTTCTGGATCATCGACAATGGGCATAAAGAAGTCGGTGGTGCTGATGATGGAGGTACCATTACCCAGATCGTAGACCGCCGCATCATCACTGCTCTCGTAACCCACAAGCAGGTTCGGATCCGCTGGGAATTGCTGGTAACTCTGCAATATCTCTTTGAGGACGTTTGGCGCGATTTTGCAACCGCAACCAGCTCCGTGGCTATAGGCAGTTAGCTTTATATCTGAATCGGTATTCATACAATTCCTGTGAACCGCCCACTAAAAGGGGCAAAAAAACGGTAAATGGCCTCGAAACTAACCGTTGACGGTCGCATCGAATCTCCTTATTCTATGTTTTATACAGCAGATCACAACACCTCAATGCACCTCGTATGAAGGGTTCGTGGTCATATCGGCATTCTGTCCCTTGCAATGGCATTGGTCTGACAGCTTGGCGACGCTGACGGTTTACTCTATACGGCTGATACGATGACAGATTGCACAACCACTGCACATCACAAAGACCTCCTCCTGCTCCTTATGATCGGTTACTAGGCCGTGTCTGTGGCGCCTAGTAATCCTGAAAAATAACCGCCACATCTTAGTATCCCGTTAGTAAAGCCAACCATTAAGAGATTCAAAACGATGCCGAAGCATGCCATAGCCTTCAATAAATACCATGCCGCTGCGCCAGTCGCATTATCCAACCGTACCTGGCCTGACAAGCAACTAACACAGGCCCCACTCTGGTGTTCTGTCGACCTTCGAGATGGCAACCAAGCGCTGATCGAACCGATGGGCGTTGCGCAAAAAACCAAGCTGTGGCATCTGCTGGTCGACATGGGATTCAAAGAAATCGAAATTGGATTTCCTTCTGCCTCTGAAACCGAATTTGAATTTACCCGCAAACTTATTGAAGAAGGCCTTATTCCTGACGATGTGACGGTTCAGGTATTGGTTCAGGCGCGCGAGCACCTGATAAAGCGCACCTTTCAAGCATTGAAAGGCATCAAAAAAGCCATTATTCATGTCTACAACTCAACCTCAACGGTTCAGCGCGAACGGGTATTTGCCATGGACGCTGACGGCATTGAGAAAATTGCCGTGGAGGGCGCTAGGCTTGTACAGGAGCAGGCAGCATTGCATCCTGAAACATCATGGACCTTCCAATATTCCCCTGAGAGTTTTACCGGCACCGAATTACCCATTGCACTGCATATCTGTAACGCCGTCATCAAGCAATGGCAGCCTACCGCTGACAAGCCCTGCATCATCAACCTGCCCGCCACCGTAGAGATGTCGACACCCAATGTGTTTGCCGACCAGGTAGAATGGATGAGCAACCACCTGGCGAGCCGCGAGGCGGTCATCCTGTCAGTACACACCCACAACGACCGAGGCACTGGTGTGGCCGCAACCGAGTTGGCGCTGATGGCGGGTGCAGACCGCGTTGAAGGCACCCTCATGGGGAACGGAGAGCGCACGGGTAACCTTGACATTGTCACCCTTGGGTTAAATTTGTTCACCCATGGCATAGACCCAAAACTCGATTTTTCTAACATTCAGCATATTATTTCGGTGTATCAGGAATGCACCCAAATGGAAGTGCATCCCCGTCATCCCTATGCGGGTGAACTGGTCTT
>CAWUUZ010000123.1:0-6957 GCA_963925745.1 uncultured Pseudomonadales bacterium | reverse complement strand
TTCACGATTTGGCGGTGGCAATTACAACGGTCAATCTGTCTGGATGGAGTCTGTTTTTTGTTGGCTTTTTCACGCTTGCAACCTATGGCAACGCTGGCTGGTTGCGTGAGCAAGTGTGTATTTACATGTGTCCCTATGCGCGTTTTCAGTCGGTGATGTTTGATAAGGACACATTGATTGTTTCCTATGACCCTAGCCGTGGTGAGCACCGCGGAAAACGGCGTCGTGGCCTAGAACCCGCCTCTATTGGGTTAGGCGATTGCATTGACTGCGACCTATGTGTTCAAGTTTGTCCGACAGGTATTGATATTCGGGATGGACTTCAATATGAGTGCATCAGCTGTGCTGCCTGTATTGACGCCTGTGACTCCGTGATGGACAAAATGGGTTATGAGCCAGGACTTATCAGCTATACCACAGAAAACAACCTCAGCGGCACCAAAACCAAGTTCTTACGACCAAGACTGATCGGATATGGTTTGATGATGGTCGCTATGATCAGCCTGTTTTCCTATACACTCGGACAGCGCGTGCCAGTAGAAATGGACATCATTCGTGATCGAGACATGCTGCATAGGATCACCACAGCTGGCAATATTGAAAACAGATATGAAGTCAAAATCATGAACATGAGCCATGACGACAAAGAATTTTTGCTTACCGCGACTGGGGTCGATGGACTCATCATTGTCGATGCGCCTCAGATTGTTATTCCTGCCGGCGGCGCACTCGATTTTCGTTTTCAAATTGAGGCACCCATTGGCGCAATGTCTGTTCCCCGAAAAACCATCTACCTCACCCTCACTGAGCGACCCGACACAGGTTTGGTTGTTACAGAAGAAAGCCGATTCTTTGGACCCATATACTGATGAATAATTCTGACAACGTCTTTATACCTGGCTACAAACAGCCTTGGTTTTGGTTTTTAATGGCACCCCTTGTGATGGTGTTTATCATGGGTTTTACCATGCTATACCTCGCCATCGTGAGCAGTGACGGTGTGGTTGCTGACAACTTTTACAAGGATGGTCTCGCAATCCACACACGGCTAGAGCAAGACGCTGTGGCAGCATCACTGGCCTTGGCTGGCACACTGTCCGTCAATGGTCTTCAGGTGTCGCTGTCATTAGATGGGCAACTGCCGCAGATACCAGACGCCCTCACCTTGGAATTTATTTATCCAACAAAGAGCTCAGAGGATATTGTGGTCACCCTCATACGGGCTGACAACGGCTATGTCGGCGCGCTGGGTGCCTCGGTATCGGGACGGTACCAGGTCATGTTATCTCCGAATTGGAACGACGAAGTCCAACCCATGTGGCGGCTACATGGCATTGCCATTTTCCCACTAACCACGCCGCTGGCTTTGTTACCCAAATAGCATGATGCAGCCATCTAACCCCTGTTTTCATTGCGGTGAAGCGGTACTAGGCCAGGGCCATACTGCCCCCATTGACGGTCTTGAAAGGCCGTTTTGCTGTATCGGCTGTCAGTCTGCCGCCTCGGCGATTAACAGCTGCGGTTTGGCTGATTTTTATGACTATCGGGACCACACAAGCGAACGCCCTGTCGATCCGAGTCGCAGCAAACACAGTGACTTTGGCGCCTATGACATCACGGATATCCAATCCACATTTGTAACAGCGCAGCCAGACGGCACACTGTTTTTTTTCCTGCAGATATCCGGTATTACCTGCGCCGCCTGTGTCTGGCTTATCGAGCAACGGCTGTCTCAAATGGCGGGTATAAGCCAGGTAGCGCTCAACCTCTCGACACACAGACTGTCAGTTACCCTCGATCCCACAGAATCTGCCGTATCTGACGTCTTTTTTGCATTACATGCCCTTGGCTATGGTGCGAAACCCTGGCAGGCAACAGAACACCACAGCAACCTCGAAAAGCTTCAAAAAGACTTCATCCTGCGCATTGGTATCGCGGGTGTTGGGCTGATGCAAATTATGATGAATACCTTTGCCACCTATTTGGGTGATATCGCTTGGGAATACGAGCATCTTTTGCGCTGGGCCAGTCTGTTATTCACCCTACCGGTATTTTTTTACGCAGCGTTACCCTTTTACCGTGCTGCCTGGAGAGACCTCAAATCAAGGCATTTTGGCATGGATGTCCCTGTGTCTCTTGCCCTCATTTTGGCCTTTATTCCCAGCGTGTGGGCCACGGTCACCGAATCAGGCGCGACCTATTTTGAATCGGTAGCCATGTTTACCTTCTTTTTGTTGCTGGGCCGGTTTTTTGAGTTTCGAGCGCGTCTGAGACTCGACCGATCTGGACACGGTTTAGACGATTTGCTGCCGCTTTTCGCCCACCTACAAAAGGACACTGGTTGGGTCGATGTATCGAGTGCACAGCTACAGCCTGGCGATATCGTTATCGTCAAACCCGGTGAAAAAATCCCTGCTGACGGAACCATTATCGCGGGTGAGAGTCAGGTTAATGCAGCCTCCTTTACCGGCGAGTTTGCGCCCGTCGATGTGACAGTGGGTGACACCGTTCAAGCAGGAACACTCAATGCAGACGGCCTATTAACATTGTCTGTTACCCATGAAGGCAAACACTCCAGCATGAACCACATGCTCCAGCTGCTTGAAAAGGCCGCTGCCTTTAAACCCAAAATCGCCCGTATCGCCGATACTGGCGCCAGCTATTTTGTGGTGTTTATTCTTGGGCTGTCGGTCATGACCGGCATCATTTGGCTATCGGTCGACCCAGACCGTGCATTTTGGGTAGCACTGTCAGTTCTGGTGATCACCTGCCCCTGTGCCCTGTCGTTGGCAACACCTGTATCGCTCACAGCCTCCATTTCAGCCATGCGACAACTGGGCGCCTTACCCACAAACGGCGAAGCCCTGACGACACTCAGAAATGTCGATACCGTGGTGTTTGATAAAACGGGCACCCTGACGCTGGGACAATACAGTCTCACCCAACAGGTCAGCAGGAATGACAACGAGGCCTACAGCATTGCCGCAGCGCTGGAACAATACTCAGAACATCCAATTGCCCTTGCCTTTAACAATCCCACTGAGCTCCTCACAGCAGAGAACGTCACCATCGTCGCAAATGCCGGCATTGAAGGATGGATTGCAGGACAACGTTACCGAATTGGAACGCCAGCGTTTTGTGCGACAGCAGACACCAAAACACCACCCGTCGCGGCAGAGGGCGCACAGTGGATTGCCCTATCGCAGCCCGACACCCAAAGGCACATCGCCTGGTTTGAAGTACAGGACTGCTTAAGATTCGATGCCTTACAAACTGTTCAGGGATTTATCGAGCGCGGTATAGCGGTGCATCTCGTGACGGGAGACCCGTCAATTCAAGGACAAAAGGTCGCCAATCTGTTGGGTATACCCCAGGTGCGTAGCGGTGCTTCTGCGGCAGACAAATTGGCGTACATTGCCGATTTACAACGCCAGGGCCGGTGCGTTTTGATGGTAGGTGACGGTATCAACGACGCCCCTGCTATGTCTCGCGCAGACGTTGCTATCGCAGTCGCGCAGGGGGCTGAGCTCACACAGCACACCGCCGACATCCTCCTACTCAACCCCTATATTCACCACATTTTATGGGTCCTCGATGGTTCACACAAAACCCACCGCATCATCAGCCAAAATTTGGCGTGGGGCCTGTTATACAATCTGATCGCACTGCCGTTTGCTGTTATGGGGTTTGTCACCCCATGGATGGCGGCACTGGGTATGTCATTCAGTTCTTTACTGGTAGTATTTAACGCTCTCAGATTACATCGAGTAAGCCGTTAATGGACATTTTGTACCTCCTGATTCCACTCACATTTTTGCTGCTAGGGCTGGCTGTCGCTGGACTTATCTGGTCGGTCAAACAGGGTCAATTTGATGACCTCGACAGTCCTGCACACCGTATTCTTTTTGAAGACGATGCCGACCGTATGCCAACACAAACCGATAAACCCAAAAGCGATAAATCATGACTGAACTGTATTTCGCGGCTGCCTTGATGGGTTTTATGGGTTCAGGCCACTGTGTGGCCATGTGCGGTGGCATATCGTCAGCGTTGGGATTGGCCAACAAGCAGCACCGCTGGGGATCACTCATTTACCAGATGGGGCGCATAAGCACCTATACCTTTGCGGGTGCACTGACCGGCGCCCTGGGTTTTTGGATTCCACAGGAATTTACCCTGGTCTTGCGCAGCACCGCTGCATTGATTTTGGTGGTTGTGGCCTTTTATCTGTTTGGCTGGTCGCAGGCAATACTGGTGCTCGAACGCTTAGGAAGACCGTTATGGAAACGCATCTCTCCCCTCACCAAGGTCTTTAGTCGGCCGCAGTCCCCCAAGGACTTTTGGTTTGCAGGGGTAATCTGGGGCTGGCTTCCCTGTGGATTGGTGTATTCAGCCTTGGCACTATCCGCGACCACAGCACAGCCAACACAGTCTGCACTGACCATGTTTTTCTTTGGTCTGGGCACGCTTCCCAGCATGTTGGCGGTTAATTTCGCTGGTCAAAAAGTAAGGGCACTAGGCAAATTACGTTCAATCCGTATAATGAGCGGCCTGACGCTTCTGCTAATGGCTGGGTGGATGCTCTTTTTGGTTTGGCAAATGGCCGTTGGACAGACAATGCATCATGGATAATTACATTTTTGGTTATGGCAGTCTTATCTGCGCAGACAGCCGTGCCCGAACCGGCGAGACAGGCAGAGCGATGGCTGTGACCGCTCTAGACATATCCCGTTCTTGGTCAGTTCCCGTACCCGCGTCACGCACGACCGCTGTAGGCGCAATCGAACACCTTGGCAGCCGCTGTAATGGGGTCATTTTTCCTGTGACTCCCGATAGCTTAGAAAAATTTGATATCAGGGAAGTTGGCTACTCACGCATTCATTTGACGCCTGATCGGTTCGACAAACCCGCTGGTATTCCTAACGCATCAAAAATATGGACCTATGTGGGTACTGAAGTAAGACAACCCTCCGATGACATGCCCATCGCCCAGTCCTATTTGGACGTTATCATCAAAGGCTGCCTCAGCTTTGGCGATGATTTTGTTGAGACCTTTTTTAACACCACTGGCCATTGGCACCACCTGCTTAATGACCGACACGCGCCACGGTATTTACGGCCCATTGCCACACAGCACCATTACGAACAATTTGATGCCCTGATCGCACAGTTTGCACCTGAATCCTATCTGCAGCGCAGCGGTTCAGCACCCAAAACAGAATAAAAACCCTAACCGCTTCCTTTGAGTGCTGTCGGTTATCGACCCAATCCACCCTGAATGATGTATCCCATGGCTATGCTAGAAAATCTAACGAAAACCGAGCAGCTCGCTTTCAACAAGCTGCAAAAAAAACTGCGTCGCGAAACCGGCAAGGCAATCGCCGACTACGCTATGATCGAGTCGGGTGACAAGGTCATGGTGTGCCTGTCGGGTGGAAAAGACTCCTATACCCTGCTCCATCTTCTCCGTGGACTTCAAAAAAGCGCACCCATCGACTTTGACATCGTTGTCGTCAACCTAGACCAAAAGCAGCCTGGGTTTCCAGAGCACATCCTGCCTGAGTACTTGAAAGAGCTGGGTGTCGCCTATCATATCCTTGAGCGAGACACTTACAGCGTTGTTCAAGAAATTGTGCCTGAAGGAAAAACGACCTGTGGCATTTGCTCTCGCCTAAGACGCGGGACGCTCTATGCCTTTGCCGAAGAAATTGGCGCAACCAAAATCGCTCTAGGCCACCACCGTGATGACATCGTTGAAACACTGTTCCTCAACATGTTTCATGGCTCAAAACTGAAAGCGATGCCGCCGAAGCTACTGGCTGACTCAGGCAGGAACATCGTCATCAGACCGCTGGCCTACTGCCAAGAAGAAGACATTCAAGCCTTTTCCGATGTGATGGATTTCCCCATTATTCCCTGTAACCTCTGTGGCTCTCAGGAAAATCTGCAACGCCAGCTCATCAAACAGATGTTATTGGATTGGGAAAAAATACAGCCCGGACGAACGGACAATATTTTTCGCTCAATTCAAAATATTGCGCCGTCCCAACTTGCTGACAGTCAGCTGTTCCCCTTTAAGTCTTTGACGGTCAATGCGATCCCTGCATTTACGGACATGAGCCCCGAATTATCGCCAATGGCACAAACAACCGTTAACAGCTGGATTCCTGACGAATATCAAAAATAATGCGGAATTTGTTTCATATTGTTGCCACGGAGCAACGAGCAATATTCAAATATTTGAGACCGAGTTCATTGAAATAGAATGATAATTCAGCATAATAATTCAATGTATATATTATTTATGGATAAATCGGGGAATTAATATGGTCAGTACTGCACATTGTGACACCTGTAGCCTACACCCCCTTTGTTTGCCACTGGGTCTTACCGATAACGATTTAAACAAGCTTGACCGAATCATTCGCCGTGGCAGAGCGCTACAAAAAGGCGAGCACCTGTTTCGGCAGGGCGAACCGTTTCAGGGCGTCTACGCGGTGAGAACTGGCACCCTAAAAACCTACACCCTGACAAATGATGGTGAAGAACAGATCACAGGATTTCATTTGGCGAGTGAGTTGATTGGGCTGTCTAATTTTGATTCTTCAATTTATAACAGCTCTGCTAAGGCGTTAGAAACGACCAACGTCTGTGAAATTCCACTGGACCGTTTGGATGAACTGGCCGGTGAGCTTCCTATTTTACGTCGTCACCTCATGCGGTCGATGGGCAAAGAGATTCGCAGCGACCAGCAAATGATGCTGCTGTTGTCGAAAAAGAGCGCTGAAGAACGCATTGGATCATTTCTGCTGAATTTGGCATCTCGCTTCAAACGACGCGGGTTTTCCGACAAGACCTTTCGTTTGTCGATGTCCAGAGCAGATATGGCAAATTATTTGGGTTTGGCAGTTGAAACGGTATCTCGCGTTTTTACACGCTTTCAAAAGCAGAACCTCA
>CAWUUZ010000122.1:0-6427 GCA_963925745.1 uncultured Pseudomonadales bacterium | reverse complement strand
GCTTCGGCACTATGGAACCGGCCCACCAACTCCTTGGCCAACTCGATTTTGACATCCCTTGGGTTTTTACCCTGGGCGACTGCTTCACGCAGGCTCTCTATATCGTCCAAAGTCCGGAAGGAAAGCAATTCAAAATACCGCCAAATCAAACTATCTGGCATAGAAACAATTTTGTTGTACATCTCACCAGGCGCATCGGTAATACCAATATAGTTGCCCAATGACTTTGACATCTTTTTAACGCCATCAAGACCTTCTAATAAAGGCAAGGTGATGACGACCTGTGGTTCCTGCCCATAATGCTTCTGTAACTCTCTACCAACCAACAGATTAAATTTTTGGTCAGTACCACCCAATTCGATATCCGCCTCAAGCGCGACAGAGTCATACCCCTGCACCAAGGGATACAAAAATTCATGGATAGCAATAGACTGCCCGTTGCGGTAGCGGTTCTTAAAATCTTCACGCTCTAACATACGGGCCACGTTATGCTTTGCTGCCAGCTCTATCATGCCTGCAGCGCCTAACTTGCTCATCCACTCTGAGTTAAAGCGCACAACTGTTTTCTCAGGATCCAATATTTTGAAAACCTGTTCTTTATAGGTAGCTGCGTTTTCTAGGATTTGCTCAGGCGTCAAAGCTGGGCGCGTAGCGCTCTTACCAGTCGGATCACCAATCAGTCCTGTAAAGTCGCCAATCAGGAAAATGACCTCATGGCCTAGGTCCTGAAACTGTCGCATTTTGTTAATCAGAACCGTGTGTCCCAAATGCAAATCAGGTGCCGTTGGGTCAAATCCCGTTTTCACCTTTAACTTCTTTCCAGAACGGATTTTTTTAACCAGTTCATCTTCGAGCAATATTTCTTCAGTGCCTCGTTTGATAATGGCAAGAGTTTCAGTATGATGCGGCATGTATTTTCCAGACCCTATTGGTTTTAGAAGTGAGCAGGCGCGGGATTATAACAGTTTCAGCGCAG
Organism: uncultured Pseudomonadales bacterium; assembly: GCA_963925745.1. Classification (GTDB taxonomy): domain Bacteria; phylum Pseudomonadota; class Gammaproteobacteria; order Pseudomonadales; family Natronospirillaceae; genus CAJXZL01. The sequence continues at coordinate 5,451 of CAWUUZ010000122.1, read as the reverse complement.
TATTCGAGTACCGTTTTTTACGCCATACTCATGTATCCGCAACCACCCAACTACCAACATAACGAGATTTATAATTTGCTATCGCTTCGTAAGTTGCCACGTTTTCATGTTATTAGCCTCTCTGTATTGGCTGCCGTTCTCGTTGCCGCCGTCAGTTGGAAAGCACCCAAGGCGCCCGTTTCCGTGGATATTGAGGTGCCCTTCCTAGAAGAGGTACTGCTCGACGTCCCTTTAGACGTTCCCTATACCAGCCAATTTGAAATCAGCGCCGGTGATAGCCTGTCTACCATATTCGACAATGCCGATATCAGCGCCAAGGTGCTCTTTAGTGTTATCAGCACAGCAGAGCATGAAAATATACTGCGGTCGGTGCTGCCTGGAGAAACCATAGAATTTGAACAGAGTTCAGATGGCACCCTATTGGCACTCAACTACATACGCTCTCGACAGGTCACAGAACGTTTTGCATTACTTGATGGCCAGTATGTTCATGAACACCTGGTGCGCAATCCTGAATATCGCACCCAGTTCGCCCAGGGCACAATTACATCGTCCCTGTTTTTGGCGGGTCAAGCGGCCGGCATGTCTGATGCACTTACCATGGAACTGGCACAGCTTTTTGGTTGGGATATCGACTTCGCATTAGACATTCGCACCAACGACAACTTTAGCCTCATCTACCAAAAGAAAGTATTGGATGGAGAGGTCATTGGCGACGGTGATATCTTGGCAGCTAAGTTTACCAACAATGGCAAAACCTTCAGCGCTATTCGCTATACCGACAACAGTGGCAAAGCAGATTTTTATGATGCTGAAGGCAAATCCATGCGCAAGGCTTTCCTAAGAACGCCGGTCGAATTTGCCCGAATCAGCTCGCATTTTAGCATTGGTCGTAAGCACCCCATTTTGAATACCATTCGGAATCACAAGGGCACTGACTATGCTGCGCCCAGAGGTACGCCGATAAAGGCGGCTGGTGATGGCAAGGTGGTATTTGCAGGTAAAAAGGGTGGCTATGGCACCACGCTCATCATTCAACACGGCCAAACCTACTCAACACTTTACGCCCACCTCAATGCCTTCAATAAGCTCATCAAGGTCGGCAAGACGGTGAAGCAGGGACAAATTGTCGGCTATGTTGGTAGCACAGGGTTAGCGACAGGACCACATTTGCATTACGAATTCCAAGTCAACGGTGTGCAGGTAAACCCTGTAACGGTCTCGCTGCCCAGCGCACAACCAATCAACAGCGCTGACAAAGAAGCCTATCTTGCCTATAGCGCCAATATGATTGGGCAAATCGATAATTTCGTGAATTCCGGATTTTCAGCTGCAGAGTAGCAAGAGGCGCTAAAGGCATGGACCATACCTTTAGCCCAACCCGACGCTATCGCCGATAGATGGTCTCGATCAAGTGAAAACCGAACTGGGTCCTAATGGGCCCGTGCACAGTCAGAAGCGGGAGTTTAAACACCACGTTGTCGAAGGCTTTAACCATTTGACCCGGTTTGAATTCTCCCAGATCTCCACCCCTTCTTCCGGATGGACACTGCGAATATTTCTTAGCCAACTTACCAAAGTCAGCACCTCCCGCAAGCTGTTCCTTTAACTTATCCGCCTCTTCCATAGATTTCACTAGAATGTGTCGCGCACATGCCATTGTCATTCTCATTCTCCGCAAATAGTTGGGGCTGTAAACTCAACCTTTAAGGTATCGCTCAGTGAGATCAGTATAACCCATTTGAAACCAACGCCCCACAGTGCAATGAACTATGATTGAATATCAAAACACTGCTTACAGGCTGATCAAACATGATGGATATGAAGAAGCGAACCTTAGGGAAGTCTAACTTTCAAGTAACGGAAGTGGGACTGGGTTGTTGGCAGCTGGGCGGCGACTTTGGACCCATTTCTGACGCCCAGGCATTTTCAATATTTGACCAAGCACTCACCTGCGGTATTTTGCTTTGGGATACCGCTGATGTTTATGGCGATGGCAGAAGTGAATCGTTGATTGGTCGTTATCTATCGACACTAGATGCTACAACCCAAAAGCCTACTGTTATCACCAAGGTAGGACGTCATGCTGACCTCTACCCTGACGGCTATACCAAGGACAGGATTAAAAAGAACCTGATCGGCTCTGCGAAGCGTTTGGGTGTCGCCTCTCTGGATTTGGTACAGCTGCACTGCGTGCCTTTCTCAGTGTTACAGTCAGGCGAGATATTTCGTTGGTTGGAATCCTTTCAACAGGAAGGACTGATCAAGCAATTTGGCGCTAGCGTGGAAACCATTGAAGAAGGTCTGCTCTGTCTTGAACAACCGAAGCTCACGTCACTTCAGGTCATTTTTAACCTCTTTAGACAGGACGCTGCCGTCGAATTGTTGCCACGCGCTGAAAAGCAGGGTGTGGGTATTATCGTGCGCCTACCTTTGGCGAGCGGTCTGCTTTCGGGTAAGTTCGGTGCAAACCATGTGTTCGATGCGACTGACCACAGAAACTATAACCGCGACGGCGCTGCTTTCAGTGTGGGAGAAACGTTTTCAGGCATTCCTTTTGACAAGGGTGTTTCACTGGTCACAGAGATGCAATCCATATTGCCCGCTGGTATACCACTGTCACAGCTTGCCATCCGTTGGATTCTAGATCACCCCGCAGTCACCACGGTGATCGCCGGTGCTTCAAAGGCAGCGCAGGTCCAATCAAATGCGGAAGCCAGTCGCCTAGCGCCGCTCACAGAAAAAACCCACAAAGCCCTATCCCATTTTTACAGGGATCAGGTGCGAGGACAGATTCGGGGTGCTATTTGACGTTCAGATTAAACAGAAAAGGACGAGCCACATCCACAGGTAGACTGTGCTAACGGATTGTTTATCAAAAACCGTGCGCCCTCTAACCCTTCAACATAGTCGATCATCGAACCGGTGAGGTATTGGAGACTGAGGGGGTCTATCAGAATCATTGCGGTGCCGCTGCGAATAATGGTGTCGTCTTCGGCTACCGTTGTCTCAAAAGAAAAACCATACTGAAACCCAGCGCAACCACCGCCAGTAACATAAACCCGCAATTTGAGCGCTGCATTGCCCTCTTCCTCAGACAAAGCAACAATTTTGGCCACTGCCTTTTCTGAAACAAAAACAGGATCTACTACATTTACTACCGACATGATGCCCTTACCTATGAGTCAAGAGCATCATTATGGCAATAACCTAGTTATTTGGTCAAGATTTGTCGGCAGTCAATTTTGTTTCTGCGTCAACCTCGGCCAGCGCTACTGCCTCAACGTCGTTTCCACCGAACATCCGCTTTTTGCCCTTTTGTTCAGGTCGGTGAATGAGATTGCCGTTTACCCGAGCGCCCAACACCATTTCCATCATGGTGTAATAGACATTGCCCGTAATCACGGCCTTCTGTGCGAGCTCAATATGTTGGGAAGCCTGAACGTCACCTATCACCTCACCGTTGACGATGATTCGTGGCACGGAGATAGAACCCTCAACACGGCCTTTTTCGCTGATGCGCACCATGGCAGAGCTTGAATCGTCAGCAAGGATATTGCCCTTGACCACACCATCAATATGCAACCCACCTGTCACCTTGATGTCACCCACTATTTCCACACTGGCCGATAAAATCGTGTCGTAATGGCCTACTTTCTTATCACTGTTCCACATTGGCATTAGCCTCCCCTGATACCCAATTAAAATAACGTTCTACACGCGCCGATCCCGCACCAGAAGTCTGTGCAACAACGTAAATTTGTTCTGGCGTAAACCCTTCTGGCAGCGCCAGCTCGCCGCTGAAATCTTGAAAATACCGATAGCGGAATTTGATATCCGTTGTCGAAATCTGTTCAGACAGGTCCTTTAACAACAGGGCCTTCTTTTGACCGTCCTGTTCGCCAATAATGGTCACACCCGCAAAGCCCTGAACAAAGTTTTTATTATCACCGACCTGTGTCAGCATCATCTTAAATCGAAAACGCTGTGTGTTTGAGGTTGGCGTAATACTAAAATCTTGAACCGTCAATCCGCCGATCAAAAGTGATGGCGTCATAATGCCTTTATACAGTGACACCTCGTCTTCGAGTTCCGCCACCCTATCCTGCAAATCCTTTACCAGCTGTCGGGTATCTTCGGTCGCCTGTCTGTCGACTTCGGTACCACGCTCTAATGTTGCAATACGTAATGACGACTCACTGAGACGATCACTTTTTTCGACCAACAGCCCTTCCATTTCCGCCAAGGTTGATTCCGCATTATCACGAATAATGAAGCCTTGAGAAATGCCATACCAGTAACCGGATGCACCAGACACAACAACAAACAGAATTACCAATAACTTTCGAAATGCATTCCGCAACGGGGTATGGGGAACAACGACCATTCGCTGCTGTTTACTGCCCTTTACTCTTGCCATGCTTGGAATCCCGTTAGAAAATTTTGCGACGATCATATAGAACCCCTGTGAAGGGATTCAAGTGAAACAGTCAATAAATGGCACTATTGATCCTAAATCGTCCAATAACCAGTTTTATTGCATACCAATGATCTCACGACCACGAAACTATGATAGGATTTTTGTCTCACTTTGGTCGAAAAGATTCAGTGTCTCATGCGCATCCTATCGCGACTTGTCAATCCAGCACATTATGTAAAGCTGCACACGGCAACGCCACAACTCACTCTTATCGGCTTTATCATTGGTTTGTCTACCGGTTTGTTTCTGTTGTTGTTCAAAATCGCAGTCGACTATCCGCTCGACTGGGCGATCGGTGGCAGTGAGAACTTTGAATCCCTAACACAGCTTCAGCGCTTTATTTTGCCCCTGGGTGGCAGCATTCTGCTGGCCCTGCTGTGGAATGGCATACCGCTTTCCATGCGCTCCGTTGGCGTACCTCATGTACTCGAAAAACTCCAACATGCTGGAGGGCGCCTGCCACTTGGTAATCTGGTGGCACAGTTTGTCGGCGGCAGTATTGCCCTGCTATCCGGCCAATCTGTTGGGCGCGAAGGTCCATCCGTTCATCTGGGTGCCGGTCTGGCCAGTCTTATAGGTCAAAAGCTCAACCTACCAAACAGCAGTATCCAAACCTTGGTCGGCTGTGGCGTTGCTGGTGCCATTGCAGCATTTTTTAACACCCCTCTGGCTGGCGTCCTCTTTGCTATGGAAGTCATTTTGGTGGAGTACAGCATTGCCAGTGCCATACCGATCATGGCATCAGCCTTTGCCGCATCGCTATTGAGCCAAGGATTATGGGCAGGTGATGTGAGTTTTGAAAATTCGGGCGCCCAGCTGTCTTCATTGCTGGAGATCCCCTATCTAGTGCTGCTGGGTGTTGTTGTTGGTGCGTCAGCAGCTCTGTTCAATTCAGTCATTCGTTTTTGTTTGCGCTACCGCCATCTGTCGGTATTTATCCGATTCCCCTTGGCGGGTCTGATCACGGGAGG
>CAWUUZ010000121.1:0-3604 GCA_963925745.1 uncultured Pseudomonadales bacterium | reverse complement strand
AATAGCTTAGGCCAAACAGCAGAGTGCCAAACATGATTACCCAAACCGGCAAGGTAAAATTCTTCATTCATAGTCCTTAAAGCAGTGCAGCTTAGGGGGGCATATCGCTACCACACTGGTGTTTTATTAGAGGGCGGCATTATGCCTGTTTCGGGATTAAATGGGTGAAAAAGGGAGGAATGCAGATGATGCCAGATGGAAACAGATGGGGACAGTAAGGGGACAGTAAGGGCAGAAGCGAGCAATAGATAATGGTGTTCAAAACCCTATGGTTCCCATGCTCCAGCGTGTGAACCGTAAACAACCACAGAACGAACAGAACACCACTGAACTGAAGAAGTGGATTTACTCAGGTGCAGAATGAAACCTCAAGAAAGACAATTAACCACAGTCCTATCGGACACCACCGAACCAAAGAAGTGGATTTACTCAGGTACAGAAGGCACCCGACAGTATTTCAATGTTCCGCAGAATAATCGGAAAGCCACTGAACAAATCCGTGGATTTACTCAGGTACATCCTGTACCTGCCCCTTCGGGCGCGCACATGCGCGGTGCTGATCGTTCGTACGATCAGTCGAACCGGTGGTTCTCATCTGACACTAGCGGACACCAAACCAAAAACAAAAAAAAGCCCGCACAAGGCGGGCTATTTTTATGTTTGGTGTCCTCTAGTGGATTCGAACCACTGACCTGCCCCTTAGGAGGGGGCTGCGCTATCCAGCTGTGCCAAGAGGACATGGTGCGCATTCTATCAGGAATATTAAAAAATTGAATGGATTCAATATGTTAATTTAATCTGATAACGCGCTTTCGAATTCTCGTTACAACCGATGTTAGGTTAAACGGCGAATCAAACTCGAGGTGTCGTCACGGTTATGACCCTGCGCTTGAAGCTCGGCGTAAAACTGGTCGACCATTTTGGCGACGGGCATGTCTGCGCCGATGCGTGCGCCTTCTTCAAAGCAGATACCGAGGTCTTTGCGCATCCAGTCGATGGCAAAGCCAAAATCAAACTTGCCCTGCCCCATGGTGGGCCCACGGTTTTCGAGCTGCCAGCTCTGTGCTGCGCCACCCTTGATCACGTCGATGACTTCATTGACGTCTAGACCGCTTTTTTGTGCAAAGCTGATGCCCTCTGCCAGGCTCTGGATCAGTCCTGCGATAAAGAGTTGGTTGACCATTTTGGTTTTCTGACCCTGACCCGAATCACCCATTAGTTTTACGGTACGACCAAAGGCCGCCATAACGGTTTCTGCGCGGTCAAAATCGGGCTGAGTGCCGCCGACCATGATGGTTAAGACGCCATTTTCTGCGCCTGCTTGACCACCTGAAACCGGTGCGTCGAGGAATCCAACGCCCTGTGCGGCACAGGCTGTTGCGACTTCGACGGCAAGGTGTGCTGAGGCCGTGGTGTGGTCAACAATGACGGTACCCGGCTTAAGCCCAGACAGTATGCCGTTTTCGCCTACCACGACAGACCGCACGTCATCGTCATTACCCACACAGACAAATACCATCTCTGCGCCAACAGCAGCGGCTGCCGGCGTAAGTGCGCGCGGCCCTTTGTGTTGTGCTACCCAGGCATCGGCACGCGCCGTGGTTCGGTTGTAGACGGTGACGTCATGGCCTGCTTTCTTTAAGTGCCCTGCCATGGGATAACCCATGACACCCAACCCCACAAATGCCACTTTCATGTAATGCTCCTTCGATAATCGATATTGGAATTCTGTGGTCAGAGTTGTAAGCCATATTCAGTGGCGTTGCAAGCCAGGAGACGCTTTGTTTTGTTTGGCCGAATCTGAGAAATAACCCAGAATAGAAAACAAAGATTGATGCCCCAAAGGAACACCAAACAGCCGATCAAAGACTGGGCTGCGGGCCTATTTTTCGGGAATTGAATTTTTGTTGGGTTTCAATCAAGACAATTTGGCCATCGCAAGATACAGTGGGTTCCATTACCGCAGTGCTTTGACCTATCCTGTGTAGTTACGGGCTGTGCTTCTCTTGTTGCTGGTGTTTTTTACGGGTCTATTTGTCAGGTCTATTTGTCAGGTCTATTTTGCAGGTTTGAAGGCCTTTGTTGCAAGAATCCGGTATTTCGCATTCACACACTTTTTAAATTGAGCCTTTATGAGCCATTTGTTTCAACCACGGCGCGAAGCCAAGATTTTGATGGCCCTGGCCACGCCCGTGATCATCACACAGCTGTTACAGATGTCGACGGTTGTACTCGACACCCTGATGTCAGGTCGTGCCAATGCGACTGAGCTGTCTGGTGTGGCTGTCGGCTCCAGTTTGTGGGTGCCGCTTTTCCTATTGATGATTGGCACATTGGGCGCTCTCACACCCACCGTAGCCCAGCTATCGGGTGCCCGTGATTTTGCCCAGATTCCGGTTCAGGTATCTCAGAGCTTTTGGAAACTGGTGTTGCTGCTTCCCCTTGCCTTTGGTTTTAGCGCGCTGATTGAACCGGCTTTTCGGATGATGGATGTGAGTGACACCATCATTCCCATCGCCTCGGGCTACTTCCATGCTTTGATGTGGGGACTGCCAGCCGTTTTGGGCTATAACATCATACGCTATTATAGTGACGGGCTTGGGTTAACCCGCCCCGCCATGTATGCCAGTCTGGTAGGCGCTCTGGCAAACGCCCCACTAAACTATGTGCTTATTTTTGGCAAATTTGGTTTTCCAGAAATGGGCGGCGTGGGCTGTGGTTGGGCCAGTGCGGTGTCTTTCTGGATCATGTTTCTGTTTATGTTGGTCTGGGTTCTGGTACGCAAGGAATATGAGAATGTCCGGCTCTTTCAGCGATTTCACAAGCCCGATTTGGGTGCCATCCTTAAGCTCTACCAAATTGGCTTACCGATAGGCGCTTCCTATTTGGTTGAATCCAGTGTGTTCAGTGTGATTGCGCTCTTTTTATCGCGCTTTGGCACCGTGGTTGTGGCGTCTCATCAGATTGCGCTTAACATTGCCAGCGTGGTGTTTATGATACCGCTGTCTCTGGGAATTACCCTGACGATTCGTGTGGGGCATCTTTTGGGCGCCAACCAGCCGCTCCAAGCGCGATCGGTCTCCTTTTTGGGCATTGGTATGGCTTTGGCCTACGGCGCCTGCACAGCGACCCTGCTTTGGCTATTTCGAAACGAGATTCCAGCACTCTATAACCACCAACCCGAGGTGATCGCCCTCACCGCACAGATTTTGGTCTTTGCAGCGATTTTCCAACTGGGCGACGCGACACAGGTTGCGGCCGCAGGTGCGCTGCGCGGTTACAAGGACACCAAGGTACCGATGCTTATTGTGATCGGCGCATTTTGGTTCCTGGGTCTGCCCATAGGATATGGTTTGGGAATCATAGGCTTTTTCGGTGAGCCCATGCTCGCGGCTGGATTCTGGATTGGTTTGATTGTAGGTCTGGTGTCTGTTGCATTGTTTTTAGTCGCCCGACTCCGCCGTGTGAGTCGGCGTCTTTTGCCAGCCTAGATGGTAAGCATCTACCTACTCTGGCGTTTTTTTGACAACCCAATAGACATAAACAGGTTGATCGGGATTCGCGTCAGGATAGACATCAGCAATGGCACCGGTTTTTTCCAAGA
>CAWUUZ010000120.1:0-2734 GCA_963925745.1 uncultured Pseudomonadales bacterium | reverse complement strand
TGCCCTATATGCTTGCCAGAAATACCATCCTTTATCTGTGCCAACAGGGTTACCCCAAACCGCGCCTCATGCCGTTTTTTTGTCAGGCTATTGTTATCACTGACCTATTGATGTCAGACAAGGACGGGGTAATTAATTTTTGTCGCCCTGATTGGGGTTTGGGGAATCCGTGTGAAAGGGAAAGCCAATATTCTGTTGTTATTTCTATTTATTAACATCGGTGCTTTTAAGCGATAAACCCAGCAGTAGCAGGGCGCTTCGCCAATGAAACGACCGTTAGCCATCGGCGATAACCGCGTTGTAACTCAGGTTCCCTGTGGTGATAAAATGTTACGCAATATCAATGACTAAGAAATGGTGAGGCTTGACCTGCTGCTTTCAACAGGATATACCTGCCTCGCATTTAACGTCTCGCTCGTTCAATTTCATTTTTGTTATCAGGACTTATCATCATGGGTAAAGCATTGGTCATTGTGGAGTCTCCCGCAAAAGCCAAAACCATCAATAAGTATCTTGGCCCCGATTTCGTGGTTAAGAGCTCAATTGGTCACATTCGCGATCTACCCGTCAGTGGTCAGGGAAAGGCGGTTGATACAAAGGCGCGCGCCAAAACTGCAGCGGAGACGCGAAAGCTGTCACCTGAACAAAAAATCATCCAGCGTCAGAAAAATACCCAGACCCAGCTGATTACCCGTATGGGCGTCAATCCTGAAAAGAATTGGGATGCGCGCTACGAGATTCTGCCCGGCAAGGAAAAAGTGGTAGATGAGCTGCGCCGGTTGGCCAAGTCAGCAGACGTTATCTATCTCGCAACCGATTTGGACCGCGAGGGAGAGGCTATTGCATGGCACCTGCAACAGGCGATCGGCGGAGACGAAGGCAAATATCGACGTGTGGTTTTTAACGAAATCACCAAGAACGCCATTCAAGAAGCATTTAAGTCGCCAGGCACTCTGGACATCAACCGTGTCAATGCCCAACAGGCACGACGGTTTTTAGACCGCGTGGTTGGTTATATGTTGTCACCGCTGCTGTGGGCCAAAATCGCCCGTGGTTTGTCAGCGGGTCGCGTACAGTCGGTAGCAGTACGCATCATTGTCGACCGCGAACGTGAAATTCGCGCCTTCAATCCAGAAGAATTTTGGCGTTTGGGTGCCGAGGTATCGCATCCAAAAGGCGGCATGTTGTTAGATGTCACCAAATACCAGTCAAAGGAATACCGTCCCGGCACCAAGGCTGAATCAGATATTCATGTTGCCCGTTTGCAAGACCTCGACTTTAAAATGTCGTCTCGCGAAGACACGCCGACGACCAGCAAGCCATCTGCACCCTTTATTACCTCGACATTGCAGCAGGCAGCCAGCACACAGCTTGGCTTTAGTGTTAAGAAAACAATGATGATGGCGCAGCGTTTGTATGAGGCGGGTTATATCACCTACATGCGAACAGACAGCACCAACCTCAGTGCGGACGCTGTGACGGCCGCCAGAGCCCTGATTGAAAAGCAGTATGGCGCTGAGTATCTGCCCAAGGATCCGATCCTTTACGGTAGCTCACAGTCAGCACAGGAGGCTCACGAAGCCATTCGTCCCTCTGATGCCTTGGTGAAGTCGACCCATTTGGATAAAATGGAGCGTGATGCTGAGCGTTTGTATGAATTGATATGGCGTCGATTTGTCGCTTGTCAGATGGTTCCTGCACGCTATATGAGTACCAAAATTAAAGTCGCTGCGGGTGATTATGAACTGTCTGCAAAGGGCCGAATTCTGGTATTTGATGGTTACACCCGTGTACACCAATCTACCCAAAAGCCGGGCGACGACCTAAACCTACCTGATATTCCAGTGGGTTCTGAATTGATTGTCGACAAGCTCAAGCCTGTTCAACATTTTACCAAGCCTTCACCTCGGTTTACTGAAGCCTCCTTGGTAAAAGAGCTCGAGAAGCGCGGCATCGGTCGTCCTTCAACCTATGCCTCTATTATTTCGACCATTCAGGATCGCGGTTATGTGTCTCTGACCAACAAACGCTTCTATGCTGAAAAAATGGGCGACATTGTTACCGAGCGCTTGGTTGAAAATTTTGAAGACCTGATGGATTACAATTTCACCGCCACCCTAGAGCAAAGCCTCGATGCTGTTGCTAACGGCAAGGCCAAGTGGTTGACAGTGTTGGATGACTTTTACGCTGATTTTAAAGGCAAGCTTTCCTCTGCCTCTCTGGACATGCGTTTAAACGATCCGGTCGAAACGAATATTGATTGCCCAAGCTGTGGCCGTAAGATGGGCATTCGAAACGGCAGTACGGGCGTATTTCTGGGCTGTTCAGGTTACAACTTACCACCCAAAGAGCGTTGCAAGACCACCATCAACCTGGTTCCAGGTGACGAAGTGATCAGTGCCGATGCCGACGATGAAGCAGAATCTCGCTTGCTTCGAACCAAGCACCGCTGTGTGCAGTGTGAAACTGCCATGGAAAGCTATTTGTTAGACGAGACCCGCAAGCTGCACATCTGCGGCAACAACCCCGACTGCTCGGGCTATGAAGTCGAGATGGGTGAGTACAAAATAAAAGGCTATGACGGACCCGTTTTGGTCTGTGACAAGTGTGGCGATCAAATGCAGCTCAAGACAGGACGGTTTGGGAAGTACTTTGGCTGCATGAGTGAAGACTGTAAAAACACCCGCAAGCTCTTGCGAAGTGGAGAGGCTGCGCCACCAAAGGCAGACCCCAT
>CAWUUZ010000119.1:0-3850 GCA_963925745.1 uncultured Pseudomonadales bacterium | reverse complement strand
GGGGATTTGGATTGTTACACTTTGCTGCCTTTTTTTACATTCCACAAATTGAGAAGTCATTACACTCGTTGGTGACGTTTGTTGTCACAGGTGATCGCCTGATTGAAAAAAACTTTGTTGGGCAACCACAAAAATAAAATCGACAATCGAAGGATTCAATTATGACATTCAACAAATCCATTTTGGCTTTGACGTTAGCAGGTGCCATAGCGGGTACGGCAGCGCAAGCTGGCGAGGTAGAAGTATTGCATTGGTGGACATCTGGCGGTGAAGCCAAGTCTATTGGTGTTTTGAAATCTATGGTCGAAGATTCAGGCCATACATGGAAGGATTTTGCAGTTGCTGGTGGTGGTGGTGATTCAGCGATGACCGTATTGCGTTCACGCGCAGTAGCTGGCAACCCTCCTGCAGCGGCACAGATCAAAGGCCCTGAAATTCAAGAGTGGGCGAAGCTAGGCTTTGCAGCTGATTTAACCAATGTCGCAAAAGCCAATAACTGGGATGCCATCTTGCCTTCCGTTGTTGCTGACGTGATGCAATACAATGGTAAGTATGTTGCCGTGCCTGTCAACGTGCACCGTGTAAACTGGATGTGGGCAAACCCAGCTGTCTTTGCAAAGGCTGGCGCCAAAGTGCCAACCACATTGGCTGAACTCTGGACAGCATCCGACAAGCTAAAAGCAGCGGGTATTATTCCAATTGCGCATGGTGGCCAACCTTGGCAGGATGCGACAACCTTTGAATCTATCGTGTTGGCAGTTGGTGGACCTGAGTTCTTTAAGAAGGCATTTGTTGATCTAGAGCAGGCAGCATTGAGCAGCGATACCATGAAGAAATCGTTCGATGCATTGCGCAAGTCCACTACCTATATCGACCAGGGTTCTCCAGGTCGCGATTGGAACGTAGCAACAGGTATGGTCATCAAGGGCGAAGCGGCCATGCAGTTTATGGGCGACTGGGCTAAGGGTGAATTCACTGTAGCTGGCAAGGTACCAGGCAAAGATTATCTGTGCCTACCATTCCCAGGCTCTGCTGGATCCTTTACCTTTAACGTTGACTCTATGGTCATGTTTAAGCAAAAAGACCCAGCCAACACTGCGGCGCAAGACAAGATGTCTGAGCTGATTCTGTCTAAGAGTTTCCAGGAAACATTTAACCTTGCTAAGGGTTCTATTCCTGTAAGACTGGATCAAGACATGACGCCTTTTGACGCCTGTGCTTTAGCGTCTATGGACACCTTTAAGTCAACTGCGAAGTCTGGCAAGGGTCTTGTACCTTCAATGGCACACGGTATGTCTACAAGCTCATCTGTAGGTGGTGCGATTGTTGATACTGTGACGGGTTTCTTCAACAGCGATATGTCTTCTGCTGATGCCGTTACCAAGCTCGCTAGAGCAGTAAAAGCAGCCCAATAAGCTGTAGATTCACGATCCAAAAACTCGGGTGCCTGTGGGTACATATGCAGGTGCTCGGGTTTGTTCATTCTTATAAAATTGACACCATAGATGGCTAATAAAAAACAGGTGTGTGCAATTTCAGTTCGATGAGTTCACTCTATATCAAGCTGCCCAACACAATGGACCCAATATGCTGCAATCTGCCAAGCCTAACTGGACCGACCGTCTAGAGCACTATCTTCCGAGACTGGTCATGTCTCCGACGATCGCAATCACCCTCATTTTTTTCTATGGTTTTATTATTTGGACCACAGTGCTGTCCTTCTCTAAGTCGCGCATGCTGCCAGACTATGAGTTCGCAGGATTATTGCAGTACGAAAAGCTGTTTTTAAACGACCGCTGGATCGGCGCCCTAACCAATCTGGCCATTTTTGGTTCGCTCTTTGTGCTGTTCTGTTTGGCTATCGGGTTATTCTTGGCCATATTGCTGGATCAAAAAATCCGCGCTGAAGGTTTTTTGCGGACGGTCTACCTCTACCCCATGGCATTGTCTTTTATTGTGACCGGTACTGTTTGGAAATGGTTACTCAACCCAACCGTTGGGTTGGAAAAATACATGCACTCTCTGGGCTTTGAAAATTTTACCTTCGACTGGCTGGTCAACTCCGACATGGCGATCTATACCGTTGTCATCGCGGGTGTCTGGCAGTCATCGGGATTTGTCATGGCGCTGTTTTTAGCAGGATTGCGGGGTGTCGACGGCGCGATTATCCAGGCCGCACAGATAGACGGCGCATCACTCACCACCATCTATTTGCGGGTCATTATTCCCAGCCTGCGTCCGGTGTTCTTTTCAGCCTTTATCATGCTGACCCACATTGCGATCAAATCCTTTGATTTGGTCATGGCGCTCACAGGTGGTGGCCCAGGCAATGCCACCGATGTGCCAGCTATTTTCATGTACCAGTTTTCATTTAGCCGAAGCCAAATTGGGGTCGGCGCCGCAAGCGCGGTCATCATGCTCATGGGGGTCATTTCGATCTTGGTGCCCTACCTTTATTCCGAACTCAGGGTGAAAAAAGATGACTAAACACAGCGCTGTCCTGAGAAATCGAAAATACCAAGACCTGAGTGGGCGGGCGATTCTCTATGCCCTGCTAACGGTATTTGCCCTGTTCTATATCATGCCCCTCATACTCATGGTATTGACGTCCTTTCGCTCCATGAACGAAATTCGTTTGGGCCAGTTTATAGAGTGGCCAAAATCATTTTCTACCGAAGCATGGCGCGAGGCTTGGAGTGAGGCGCAAATTGGGGCAAGAACAGAGAAGGGCCTCAAACCCTACTTTATCAATTCGCTGTTAATGGTTTTTCCAGCGGTGTTTATTTCAACCATTTTGGGCGCTTTGAATGGCTATGTTCTGAGTTTTTGGAAGTTCAGAGGCAGCGAAGTGTTTTTTGCCCTTGTTCTGTTTGGCTGCTTTCTACCCTTTCAGGCTATTCTCCTGCCCATGTCTCAAACCCTTGGCGCGATGGGTATTTCTGGCACAATATCGGGTTTGATATTTGTCCATGTGGTCTACGGCTTGCCCTTTACAACGCTCTTTTTTAGAAACTATTACGTCAGTATTCCGGGCGAGCTCATCAAGGCAGCCAAGCTAGACGGTGCCAGTTTCTGGATGATTTTTAGACGGATCATCTTGCCGCTGTCCACGCCCATTATTGTGGTGTCAGTCATCTGGCAGTTCACCCAAATTTGGAACGACTTTTTGTTTGGCGTGGTCTTTAGTGACCCAGACTCTCAACCGGTGACCGTGGGTCTCAACAATCTGGTCAACAGTTCTACCGGTGAAAAACGTTATAACGTTGATATGGCAGGTGCCATTATCGCAGCACTACCCACCATTTTTGTGTACATCGTGGCGGGTAAATACTTTGTTAAGGGCCTGACTGCAGGTGCAGTGAAGGGTTAATCCGATTGGCATCAGGCCATCAAGGCATGAGGAATACTGTTATATGGCATCTTTAACCATAGACAAGGTTGTTAAATCCTTTGGTAAAACACAGGTACTCAAGGGCATCGATCTTGAAATACAGGATGGTGAATTTGTGATTTTGGTGGGACCGTCGGGCTGTGGAAAGTCGACGTTGCTCAACTGTATTGCGGGGCTAGAGGAGGTCTCTTCGGGTCGCATTGCCATTGCTGATACCGAGGTGACCCATGCGGCGCCCAAGGACCGGGACATCGCGATGGTGTTTCAGAGTTATGCCCTGTACCCCAATATGACGGTACAAAAGAACATCGCCTTTGGTTTGGAAATCCGCAAATTGCCAAAGGAAGACATTCAAAAGGAAGTGGATCGCGTTGCCGATTTGCTGCAAATCACCCATTTGCTAGACCGCAAGCCCTCGCAGCTGTCGGGTGGCCAGAGGCAGCGTGTTGCCATGGGTCG
>CAWUUZ010000118.1:0-6501 GCA_963925745.1 uncultured Pseudomonadales bacterium | reverse complement strand
CATAGGCGCCCGCTTTCATGGCTTCAATGGCTGTTGTGACAGAGGCGTAGGCGGTCATCATGAGAAAGCTGGTGTCGATCTTGAGGGCCTTTGCACGTTCTATAACCTCAATGCCGGATAGATCTGGCATTCTGATGTCTGACAGACAAATATCGTATTCCCCATCCTTGAGTTTTTCTATGGCCTCAAGCCCACCGGCAGCGGTGTCGACGGTATGACCACTGCGCGCAATGGTATCTGCAGTGATTTGGCGCAGAGCCAGTTCGTCATCGACAACCAAAATATGTAACGGTCTCATAGACATCCTTATGAATCTTTGTGTACGGGCAAATAGCACGAAATGGTCGTGCCTTTGTTAGGTGTAGATACGATGTCGATGTATCCCCCATGGTCATTAATAATTCCTTCACACAGTGGCATTCCGAGCCCTGTGCCGCCTTTTTCACCCTTGGTGGTAAAAAAGGGCTGAAATATTTTTCGCACTGTTTCTTCAGACATGCCGTTGCCATTGTCCTGTACGGTGAGTAGCGCCATGTCATTTTGGTAGTGGGTTTTCAAAATGATGAGCGCCTTTCTGTCTGTCACACCATCACAGGCATCGGCGGCATTTAAGAGCAGGTTCATGATGACCTGAACCAATTGGTCGCCGATAGCCTTTATTGCAGGCAAGTTTCGATCCAAGTCTATTTTTAGATCAATATCGCCCCAGCGTTGGTCAAAACGAATCAGGTTTGCGGTGGTGTGAATAACAGAGTTGAGATCTGTCAGTGCCATCTCATTGCTGGTTGGCTTTAAAAAGCTCGACACCTCATAGCTCAGGCCCCGGACACGCTCGATGTGTTCAAACACAGTGGTAAAATATTCGCGGGTCTTTTCGTCAAAATTCGCCTCGTCTCTTTGGGAATCCGTATAGAGCAAGGTAGACAGCAGCCCGTGAATAGCGGCCAAGGGGTTGGATACCTCATGCAGGATGCCACCGACCAGCAATCCGACTTCCGCCAGTTTTTCGCGGTGGATATATTTTTGGTGCAGATTTTTCATTTCGCTTTCGACTTCGCGCTGCTCAGTCATGTTGCGAAAGACGAGCAAATAAAAGGGGTTCTCGGTATCTATAGAACGGCTGATGGTCAGCTCTACCGGCACGTAGGTGCCATTAAGGTGGATACAATCGTAGGTAAAGGTGCTTGTGCGACTCTGAGACTGATCTTCAAGCCATTTCTGGCTGGACTCAACGTTTTGGGTTAGGCCCAAGGGCAAGATTGGGCCGATATCGCGGTTGAGTAACTCTGCTGTGGTGTATCCTAAAATCGATGTGACTGACGGGTTTATGG
Source organism: uncultured Pseudomonadales bacterium (assembly GCA_963925745.1). Taxonomy (GTDB): domain Bacteria; phylum Pseudomonadota; class Gammaproteobacteria; order Pseudomonadales; family Natronospirillaceae; genus CAJXZL01. The sequence goes on along the minus strand of CAWUUZ010000118.1, from coordinate 5,170 downwards.
TTTGGATCCGTCCATTCAAATTGGTGGCAATAACCGCATCGTTCATTGAATCCAACATGGTAATCAGAAAGCCACGTTGCTCATTGAGACGATCTTGATAGAGGATTTGCTGCATGCTACTGCGACGGAGTGCATAGCCAATGGGCAAGATCAACAAAGAGAAAAAGGGCACTAGGAACAGTGCTTTTATCCAAAAGTGGCTCCATCCAAAATCGACTTCCTGTTTGGAGGTTATTGAAATGAGGTTCCACTCTAGGGGGACGTTTGTCGATACGGTGTTAAATTTTGACTGGTCCCGTGCTAACAGCATCTGGGCCAGTTTTTTTTGCGGCTCAATTTTGATTCTGTTGAGGTATGAATCCTTGGTTTCGTAAGAATCCGTTTTGTTTAGAAACAGATCCATTGCACCCGCACCAATGATATTGGCAACAGGTACTGGGTATTCATGGTGGCCATTAACGAAGGGATATACCATCAGGTCATTGTTGACCAAAACCAGCTCGCCACCCTGCGGGGTAGTGTTTTCAGTTATGAGGCCGTTATTGTGACTGCTGGTGAGTTCGTGAACCAAATAGTTGATCACCATGAATTTGGTTGCGACACCATCCTCTGTATCTATAACCGCGGCGACGCGCACATAGGGATTAGCCCGGGTGTCTTCCTGAAATAATGGGTTTGAAGGAATAATGTCTGATACGTAAATTGCGTCTGGCGTTAGGTTTTTTAAGGTGTTTCCCAAGACGCTTTCATCGAATCGAGACAGCTCAGACAGTGGGAAAATTCGCGGCGCGCCGTTGTTGCAGTCGACAGCAACAAGGGCATTACCCTGGGGGTCAATGATTTTGATGTCGCTATAGTTTCTGCGGCTCGAGCACAGAAGCGCTGTTTCCTTGTCGAATTCTTTTTTTATGGTGGTGTCATGACCCAGTAATGAGGTATGTGCAAACCCAATTTCCTCGTCCACTGCATCATGGTGCCCGATCATTACTGACAGATCGTTGACCACCATTTGTAGCTCATATCCGATGTACTGATAGTGTATTGATAAAAATTGCCGTTCAATTTGGTTTAATCGGTCCGTCTTTGCCTGGACGTCAAAATAGTAATACAGCCGCAATGCAGCAACCATGCAAACGACAAACAGGAATAAAAACAGCTTTAAATTGGACAGTACCTTCCAACTGCTTGGCGTTATCTTTTCTTGTGTCATGTAACAGATTCCAAAGTGCCTTGGTCGCTCAAAGCGCATTGTAAAAGTAGGGTTTGATGGCTCTCAGAGGTGATGACACTCAATTGGAAACCCATGCTTTCTGCGAGATTGCGGCTCATAATCAAGTCAAACTCACTATCGGATAATCCTGACCAATGTAAGTCTTCAGATGCCATTAGCGTCTCAGTACCAACCCCAAACGGGCTATTGCTGGTCAACTGACACACTGGAATGCCTGAGACGCTACGCGTTTCAATCGTCAACTGAGCACCCTGCTGAACTGTTAAACATTCTACACAATAATTGATCAAAATAGTGAGGAGTTGTTGCAGACTGTTTGGGTTCCCCTGTAAAGGCGCTATGTTGGCATCCAGCGCCTCCCGCACCTCAATTTTCTGCCAGCGCTCGTCATATTTGAACAGCTTAATGACATTGCCAATCTCTTCATTGATGTTGATAAGAAAGGTGTTTTCGCTCGCCGGCAAGCTGAGGCGATTTAGATCGGACAATACCGTTGTCATGCGATCGGTATAGGGTGTAAAGGTATCCCACTGCTGTCGCTCTTGGTCTGTCTTTGCATAGTATGCGGCGTTTTGTACCATCGCACTGACGGCGGCGATGGGGTTGCCCAATTCATGAATCAGACCAGCCAAAAGATGGTCAATGGCTGCGCGCCGTTCTTGGTGTAAACGCTGTTGTCTTTCGATCGCGAGTTCGGCATTGCGGTCTTCCAAGCGCTGGCCCATTTGTTGGGAAAAACGCATAACATCACCCAATTCGTCAATTCGGGTGACACTCAATTCCACACCTCTTTTTTGTTCCAACACTTGCTTAAGCTGGGTGCTCAACAGGCGTAGGTCAAAAGCCATGCGCGTGAAGAAAAATGAAATAACGGAACCTGCGCCAATAATGCCCAGGATGCTCAACAAGAGTGTGTGTACAGCAAGGGTGTTGCTGCGTTCAATGAGCTGCTGAACAGTGACAGTACGCAGGGCCAGATTGGATTCAACCAATTGGTCAATTTCTCGTTTATTGTCTGAGAGGACGGTTTTTAACGCGAACATGTTTTCGCTGTTGGGAAGATTTACTGTCGCAGCCAGTAAACCGGTCACCTCTCTAAATTGGTTTGCTTGCTCAGGAAACAGGTCGGTAATGCTTTGATAGTGCGTCAGTAAGTTTTGAAAATGTTTGTGTACCCGTTCAACAATGGCGTCACGATCTAGATTTTCGACGATAAAGAAGAGGTCGTTATAGGCTTCTGTGATGGCCAGACCACCCGTCACCAAGGCCGACTCGGCTTGGGATAGGGTGTTGTAGCGTTCGAAATCGGACACGAGATCCGCTTTTTGAGAGAAGAGGTAAAACGCCGCTAAGCACACGTAAAAAACCAGCGTAGAGACAAACAATCGGCCCTTTCCCATCAGGGTCACAGGCACAATGGGTAGCAAGCGTTTTTTGTTAGGGGCTGTCATTGATTCATTTCCTTGGCAATTCGTGCCATCACGTCCAAATTTGTCCAGTCTTCGGCGGTAAAGCCAATCCATCTGACGGTATTGTCAGGTGCGATTAACAGGGTTGTTGGAAAGGTATCAATCCCCAGCGATTGCGACAGTGTCTGTTCTGGGTCTATACGACCATCCATGGTGAAGTCATTCTTTTTCCAGTAGGCCTGCAATGTTTCTGGTACCTGGTCCTGAGAAAGGGTTAATAATGAGAAGGGTGCTGGCCAGGTCCGTGCAGTCATTAAGGCGTTGAGTTGCGGCATCTCAGCACGACAGGGCGGGCACCAACTTGCCCAGAAATTGATCAATAGCCACCCATCGTGGGTTTGCTGTGGGCCTGCAAAATGTTGGGCGGTGCTAAGTAGGGCGTTGCGGTCTATTTTTTCGCCGATGAGACCCTTTGCAGCAGGCGGTACGGTTACCACCGCGAGGAGCAAAAACAAGCCTGCTACCAAGGCGACGAGTAATCCAATGACACGGTTAGGGCTGCGCATGGCGAATTTCGGCATTTTCATAAATAAAGGCAACAATGTTTTGAATGCTACTGTCATCCAAGACCTTATTCCAAGCCGGCATAGAGGTGTCTTTTTTCCCCCATTGAATTTTGGCCAAGAGTGATTCTGGGGTGTTGATTGCTAAAAATGCTGTATCGGTGAGGTCTTGGGGTGGCGCATCCAAGAAGGCACCAATCCAGTTTTTACCTGTGCCATCTTCGCCATGACAAAAGGCGCAATTTATAGAAAAGAGCTGCTGCCCCCGCTGTGCCTTTACAGACAACCAGGACGGATCAATGGGTTGTTCGTGCTGTAGAAATACGCTGGCGCCCGTACTGCCATCGGTGTCGTCAAATTGGGTAAAAGAATAGTTGTTCCGTGGGAACGAAATGCTGCGTGCACGCCATACCAAGCCTTCGTCTTCGACATGGCTTCTGTCGTGGCAGCTGATACAGCTGGTCATATAGAGCCGAAAGCCCAGTCTTTGTTCAGAACTCATGAGCTCTGGTGGCGTGTCCAATGCCAGGGCTCCGGTTGCAAAGGGATAGGCAGCCACATATCGCTCATGGTTTGGCCAGCCATTTTCGGCACTGTGGTAGAAGGTGTTTTGTCGTTGGTGGGTCATAAATTCGGTACGAATGAAGTCGACTACCCAGACAATATCCTTGGGTGTTAGGTAGTGGGTAAAGCCTTTCATGGCTGTTTTTTCAACGCCTTCGGTGACTACTTGAATCATGTGGTCACGGGATAAATCGGTTAACGCCATAGCCGTAAAATTTGCCGGTGCCGGTTCCATCATGGTTGCCGCCAGTGTTTTCGCATCACCGGAATAACCATGGCAGTAATAGCAGCGGTAATTATAGATATCTCGACCCTGTTCGTGGTCGTTATCAGTCGCTGCCCAAAGGGTGCTCGATATGAGCAACAACTGTATGATTGACCCCAGAATTTTCATTAGTTGTGTGCAGCGTCGGTGGTTGTAGCGGCATCGTCGTGACCCATGCTGCTAGCATCATTGTGATGGGCAGTAGGTGCGACCTCGGCCAAGGGGTTGCGTGCAGCAATAAAGGTTTCAAACACATACTCGCTGATGTCAACCAGCTGTTGGTTTGTCAGCACCTTGTCCCATGCGGGCATTTCGGTTCCCAAGACACCCTTGGCTGTGGCGTTAAATAAGTGGCTACGACTGTAGGTGGCTCTTGGGTTCGGGTCGTTAAAATTGCGTGGTTTTGGAAACACAAAATAGGCTCGAGGACCTTTGCCGTCACCTAGCAAACCATGGCATTCGACACAGTTGGCATTGTAGAGCTTTTCACCGCTGAACAAGTCGCCCCTTAACCCAATCTCAAAGGGCGCATTTAGGTCGCTGGCGCCATGAGCATCGTGCTCATGTGAGTCGACTGCGCTATTTGCCGCATCAGCCACAGATACTGGCACGATCTCACTATAGTCGGGTATTAAATCGAGCTGCATAAAGGTGTCACGTACATAATCGACAACCAATGCGATATCGACTGTTGAGAGCCGATTACCCCATCCAGCCATTGCCGTTTGGGGTACGCCAAAGGTAACATTTTCGATCATACGATCACGGTTTTTGAGTTTTAGCCATTCCTGAGGATCGGTAAAGTCGACGGGTAGGGGATCCAAACCACCCTGTGCCCACACCGCACCCTGACCAGAGTCGCCATGGCACACGGAGCAAAAGTCATGGTAAATGTCTGCTGGGTTACCATTGGTTTCGTCGGCCTGTGCTACATTGGACGCCATGGAGAGCAGGGCAGTGAGAGCGAATGTGAATGCTTTTAGCACAAAAAGATCCTCCAACGGATCGGTAAAATAATGATGAATGGTAAAAGTTAAGCGATTTTCATACCAATGCTGAAATGTGCACGAAAATTGCTGCATAGTTTGTAAATCCGTGGGTAAGTTTACCACCAATTTTTTTTTTGGATGATAGGGAT
>CAWUUZ010000117.1:0-3978 GCA_963925745.1 uncultured Pseudomonadales bacterium | reverse complement strand
TGATCGCGGCTGGCCAATTCAGGGACCACGCCACCAAATTCGGCGTGCATATCGATTTGACTAAAGAGCCCATGCGCCAACAAACCGGCCTCGGAATCATAGATTGCCACGCCTGTTTCATCACAACTGGTTTCAATGCCCAGTACCCGCATGCCGTAAAGCTCCCGAATGTTTCGTTAGGGTGCGAATGATAATGGCAGCCTGTGTATCAGGAAAGCCTTTATTGTCGATTGTAGCGCTCTGACCGTAAACAATCGCTTTTGCAGGCATCCGCGTCCCAATTCACATGGGCTATAATGTCTGGTGGCAACCCAGAAGTACCAAGGCCGTCATAGAATCAATTGATAATAGTGGCCTTTGAGCTTTTTGGCTTTACTTGTTAGGGGCAACTAAGTAAAATCCGCGCCTCTCAATTTGTATGCATTGCAATGCGAGTACACTCATAAAATTGGACGATTAACGAAGGTTTATTGAATGCCGAACGTAAAAGTTAAAGAGAACGAACCATTTGACGTAGCACTACGTCGTTTCAAGCGTGCTTGTGAAAAAGCAGGCGTATTGGCTGAAGTACGTAGCCGTGAGTTCTATGAAAAGCCTACCTGGGTTCGTAAGCGTAAAGCTGCTGCTGCTGTAAAGCGTCATCAGAAGAAAACGTCTCGCGATTCAAAGCGCTTGGTACGTTTGTACTAATATAGACACCCAAATTTAATTGTCTTCCACGGAGTCTGCATGAGTCTTAGAACAAAGATTCACGAAGCTATGAAGTCGGCTATGCGTGCGAGAGAGAAAGAACGTCTTTCTGCTATTCGCCTCATGCTTGCTGACATCAACCGTGTTGAAGTCGATGAACGAATCGAGCTGTCAGATGACCGAATATTGGTTATTCTGGACAAAATGCAAAAACAGCGTCGTGACTCAATCAGCCAATTTGAAAGTGCTGGTCGCGATGAACTGGCAGCCGTTGAGAAATATGAACTGGGGGTGATCTCTGATTTCCTGCCGGAACCGCTATCTGGGGAAGCGCTTGTTGCCATTATTGATAATGCCATCAGCCAAACGGGGGCAACTTCGATGGGTGATATGGGCGGCGTCATGGCACTGGTAAAGCCTCAGACTCAGGGTCGGGCAAACATGAGTGAAGTGAGCAAGGCGGTCAAAGACCGTCTTTGCTGATTTGTCACATCATAACCTTCTTGAATTTTCATTCTTGAATCGGGAAACTGTCCCACATGGACAGCGGTAAAATACCACAGCACTTTATAGACGACCTGTTAGCGCGAATAGATATCGTGGATATCATTGCGTCTCGCGTGAAGTTAAAGCGTGCTGGGCATAACCACATGGGCCTCTGCCCCTTTCACAACGAAAAATCTCCTTCCTTTAGCGTCAACCAGAACAAGCAGTTCTATCATTGCTTTGGCTGTGGCGTGGGCGGCGATGCCATAAAGTTTCTGACCGACTACGAGCACATGGAATTTGTGCAGGCGATTGAAGAACTCGCACGTATTGCTGGTGTTGAAGTACCCCGAGACGAAAAACCCCAAGACATCGAAAAGAACAAGCAACAGCGCATCATCTATGACCTGTTAAAAACAGCGTCAGAACAGTATTACGAACAACTCAAATCACATCCCAATCGTGACATCGCAGTAAAGTACCTTAAGGGTCGCGGTCTTAGTGGTCAGATTGCACGGCAATTCCAAATTGGTTATAGCCCCGAAGGTTGGTCAAACCTCAAGGACGCCTTGGAAGCCAAAAAGATTTCCACCGATTTGCTCCTGGTGAGCGGATTGGTCGTCGAGAACGACAAGGGTAAGGTTTACGATCGATTCCGTAACCGCATCATGTTTCCCATTCGTGATGCACGGGGTCGCTATATTGGTTTTGGTGGACGGGTCCTCTCTGCTGAAGAAAAGCCAAAATACCTCAACTCCCCTGAAACACCCGTATTTCAAAAGGGCAAGGAACTCTATGGGCTGTATGAAGCCAAACTTGCCAACAGACAGCTAACAAGGGCGCTCATCGTTGAGGGCTATATGGATGTTGTGGTGCTAGCGCAGCACGGCATTAGCTACGCCATGGCAACGCTGGGCACTGCAACAAGCTCCGTGCACCTTGAACGGCTGTTTAAATTATTATCCGATGTGGTTTTTTGTTTCGATGGCGACAATGCCGGTCGCAAGGCTGCCCAACGCGCCATGGAATTGTCGATTGGTATGCTCGAGGATGGCCGCCAAATACGCTTCTTGTTTTTACCCGAGGGCGAAGACCCCGATTCACTGGTACGACAGGAAGGCAAAACGGCATTTGAAGACCGCATCCACAATGCCACGCCCTTGCTAGAGCTTATCTTCCAGCAAGAAAAAGAAGGCATTCAATTCGACTCTCTCGATGGCAAGGCACGCTATGCGCGCGCCGTTTTGGCTTGGATACGCCAACTGCCACCCAAGAGTTTGATGCGCCCCCTTGCCATCAAGCGACTTGCAGACAATACCGGTTTGGCAGAAGCCCAGCTCACCACATTGGAAGCCGAACAGGCCGTAGCCAATCCCCGGTATGCCGAGAAAGCGGTAGAGAACAGCCCTGTGGAAACGGCAGAAGCACCCGCAGCCACAGAGGCGCATAACGAGTATTATCCCGAGAACCGCATAGACTTTAATGCGCCAACGCCACAAAAAAAGCGCTCTACCCTGTCCTCTGCACAAAAAATTATCGCCAACATCATCCGACTGCCCAAGCTGCTGTCGGAGCTACAACTCGATCCTGACCTGCACAACAGCCACGACAACGACATCCAGTTACTGATTGAAATTCAACGCTTACTGACTGTCAGACAGAAACCCGATGCAGCACCGCACCTCACCTGTATCTGGTTGCATGAGCAAGGACTCAAAGCTGGACTGCGCCCAATTGAGAAGTCTGACTACTTTTGGCTACCCAAACCCGGTAGCGGAGAGGCACCTTTGGCCTGGATTTCGGCCGAATTTGAAAAAAATAACGCTGATTTGGTAAATTATTTGCCCGATCAGGAGTATTTGCACTTGAAAAACCGTATAACAAACCATACATCAGAGGTTACGGACGCAGAACGAAAAAGATTTAGTGAACTGGTGATGTCACGGAAACAACGAAAGGCGCGCTAGATCAACACAAACTGCATCGGACAAATCATAATCCGATCGAATATCCTGCCGTTTCAGCCCGTTTCTAAGCTTTCAGAATAGACTGGCGGGATACCTATGTATTGAACTATAATGTTCGGCTACATTTCCCTCCCTTTTCAACTAACTAGCTACGGATTCTCATTGTTTATGGCAGATAAACAAAAACAGCAGTCAGGCCTAAAATTACTGATTGCGAAAGGAAAAGAGCAAGGTTACCTGACCTTCGCCGAAGTTAATGACCATTTACCAGACGATATAGCCAGCCCAGAGCAGGTTGAAGAAATTATCCAGATGATCAATGACATTGGCATCCAGGTATTTGAATCTGCTCCGGATGCTGATCAGCTGGTAATTGATGGCGCCGCGACATCAGACGATGATGACGCCAGCGAAGAAGCTGTTGCCGCATTAACTGCAGTGGAAAGCGACTCAGGTAGAACCACAGACCCCGTGCGTATGTATATGCGCGAGATGGGTACCGTGGAACTGTTGACGCGAGAAGGTGAAATTGTCATTGCGAAGCGCATCGAAGATGGCTTACGCGACATCATGCATTCCCTTGCAAAATTTCCAGGTAACGTTGAGCAGCTCTTGGCTGCCTATGCGATGTCTCAAGAAGAAGGTGGTCGTCTTACGGATGTTATCATCAGCTTTCTAGACCTCGAACCTGAAGTTGTCGAAGAACCTGAAGTGGTCGAAGAACCTGCAACAGAGGCGACTGCCGATAAGGCAACCGACGATAAGGCAACGGACGATAAGGCAACGGACGACGACGCAGACGGCGATGACGAGAGCGACGATGACGATGACGAAG
>CAWUUZ010000116.1:0-5554 GCA_963925745.1 uncultured Pseudomonadales bacterium | reverse complement strand
CCCGAAACGCCACGCGATATATCCTTTTGTGGCCATGCCATCATGAAATCTGAGATATTTGTCGTCAATGATGCAGCATTGGATCCCAATTTTAGAAGCAACCCCTTGGTAACAGGCAATCCCTTTATCCGGTTTTACGCTGGCTATCCCATTCGCACAGTTAATGGCAGCCGCATTGGCACATTCTGTATCATAGACACCAAGCCGCGTGAATTCAGTGACGCCGATGCAGCCATTATGGCAAATTTGGCAAAGCTCGTTGAACGCGAATTAGCTGGTTATGATATTTCGGTCAATGACAAGCTAACAAACCTGCCCAATAAACGCGGCTTTTTAGCCCTTAGTTTGCAATCGGTGCATCAGGAATCTGTAAAGTCTGGCGCAATCGTGGCGATAAAGATAACCAACATGGCACAGGTCAACTTCAATCTCGGTCCAATCGACGGTGACCTAGCGCTTATCAATTTTGGAAAAATTCTGAGCGACAGCGTTAAAAAGGGTGATGTCCTGGCCAGAACGAGGGGCACCCAATTTGGGTTATTTTTGTCCAACACAACCGCCTCCGATGCTGATAAACTGATGCTATCTTTGAAAGTATTCGCCGCGTCTGAACATCCCCTGACTGCTAAAGATGCAGGCAATCGTCTGCAATTTGACTATGGCATTGCTTCCTTCGATGGCACGGATAACATCAACGTAGAAACATTGTATAACAGCTCCTTCGAGCAGATAGTAACCAGCTAAGTGCTGCTCGCAAACCGTTTACTGTTCCTTTCAAACGACCCTGATTAATGTGACTTCATGGGCGTATCGACAACCATTGAGATGATTCATGCATAGCACCGTATTTACGCCCCTGTCACTTCCCTGTGGCGCAACGCTACCCAATCGATTTGCAAAGGCCGCCATGGAAGAGAATATGGCGATTGAAGGTCAGGTTCCGGGGCGTGATCTCTTTGATTTGTATCGAAATTGGAGTTTGGGTGGCACAGGTTTGCTTATTACTGGGAACGTTATGGTTGACGCTCGCGCCATGACGGGTCCTGGTGGTGTCGCCCTAGAGCGAAACACCGCACTGGCGCCCTTTTACCAATGGGCAGAAGCGGCACACAGTGGCGAATCCCAGATTTGGATGCAGATCAACCATCCCGGCAGGCAGGTCATAAAAGCGCTTGGCGGTCTTGCGATAGCACCCTCAGCAATACCTGTAAATATAGGAAAGCACAGTGGCCTATTTGACAAACCCACTGCGATGACAGAAACCCAAATAGCCAATATTATTCAGCGATTTGCCCATACAGCGGCGCTTGCCCATCAAACAGGCTTTGACGGGGTTCAGATACATGCCGCTCATGGCTATTTACTGTCTCAATTTTTGTCGCCGCTAACCAATGTGCGCACCGATAACTGGGGTGGCTCCTTGGCCAATAGAGCACGGTTGCTGTTAGCCGTTGTTAAAGCTGTACGGGTTGCAGTGCCCAATCAATTTGCTGTATCCGTAAAACTCAATTCGTCCGACTTTCAAAAGGGTGGGTTTTCAACCGAAGAGGCACAACAGGTAGTCCTGTGGCTCAATGACCTCAATGTTGACCTCATCGAACTGTCTGGCGGCAGTTACGAGGCACCTGCCATGCAAGGTCAGGCGAGAGACGGCACAAGCCTCGACCGTGAAGCCTATTTTTTAAGTTTTGCGCGAGACATTGCTGCGGTATCCAAAACGCCGATCATGACCACCGGTGGCATCAGACGGAAAGAGATCGCTGAGTCAGTTATAGGGCAGGGCATAGCGATGATAGGCATTGCAACCGCCTTGGCTATGAATCCACATCTGGTAAAACAGTGGCAGTCAAATATCGCTGTCGATGGTGTTTTACCCGAAGTACGGCTAAAGGACAAAAGCATGGCGGCATTGGCACGCATGGCATTGGTAAAACGTCAACTGCGTCGTATCGGTAAAAACCAAAAGCCGCTCACAAAGATGTCGCCACTGTTTACCCTAATAATCGACCAATTACGCAGCAAACGCCTTACCACAAGGTATCGTCGGTGGTGCGACCTAGAGCCCTATAACCGCTAGGTCACAGCCAATACCAACAAACGCTGGATCTAACCCGACATCTGCCCTCACAATTCAAACGCATGAATCCTTGTTAACGCAGATTTAAATTGAAATCTGCATAAACAGGGCAGTGGTCAGAGGGTTTTTCCATTTCACGGATGTCATAGCTGATGTGACTGCTCTGAAGCAGCGCCAATAACGGCTTTGTGACCATAATATGGTCTATCCTGAGCCCACGTTTTGGGTTGTCTTCAAAGGCGCGAGAGCGGTAACCAAACCAACTAAAACGGTCATTCACTTCGGGATACAGATGCCGATAGGTGTCAGTTAGACCCCAGGCATTTAAACGGGCCATCCATTCCCGCTCCTCAGGCAAAAAGGCACATTTACCGGTCTTAAGCCACCGTTTGGCGTTTACAGCGCCAATACCAATGTCTTCATCAAAGGGGGCAACATTAAAGTCACCCACGACCGCGATCAAATCATCAGGTGAATGGTTGGTTTCAAGCATCTTGAGCAAATCTTCGTAAAACGCCACCTTGGCCGGAAATTTGGTTTCATGGGCGCGTTCTTCTCCCTGCGGAAAATAGCCGTTCATAAAGGTAAAATCTTTTCCCATATCGGTTTCAAAAACACTGGTGATAAAGCGCTTTTGGGCATCTTCTGGATCAGTAGGAAAACCGCGACGGACTTCTGTGGCAACCTTGCCTAGCGTCAGGTTCGCAACACCGTAATGACCCTTTTGACCATGGTGTTCGGATAAAAATCCCATCTCAGACACGGCTTCTAACGGATACTGACTGTCGTCTACTTTGATTTCTTGTAAACCCACCACGTCGGGAGCAAGGGATTTAACTGCATCCAATTGATGAAAACGTGCTCGTAACCCATTGATATTAAACGACATAATACGCATTTAAAAATTCCTTAAATTGTTTCTTTGGTGTCTGTTGCGTTCAGGATACCATAGTACCCATAACCTATTGAACGATTCAGGATTGAAACCATGGCGCAGCTTTATTTTTACTATTCTTCAATGAATGCAGGCAAATCTACCTCTCTTTTACAGTCAGCCTACAACTACCGCGAACGCGGTATGAACGTATTGCTACTTACCGCGCTGATTGATGACCGTTTTGGCAAGGGCAAGATATCCAGTCGCATTGGTCTGGGTTCAGACGCCAACACCTTTACCCCCACCATGAACATGAAAGAGGCGATCCTCGAATGGCAGGCCGCTGAAGCACTGCCCTATAGCTGTATATTTGTCGATGAAGCCCAATTCCTAACCGAAGACCAGGTCAATCAGCTATCCGATATCGTAGACGACTACAAGATACCCGTGCTCTGCTATGGTATTCGCACAGATTTCTTAGGCGAACTCTTTCCGGGATCTAAACGGCTTTTGGCGATATCAGACAAGCTAACTGAGCTTAAAACCATCTGTCACTGTGGCAAAAAAGCCATTATGGTGGTGCGTCAAGACGACGATGGTAATACAATTTCAAGCGGCGAGCAGGTGGTCATCGGGGGTAACAGCACCTATGTGTCACTCTGCCGTAAGCACTATAAAGCGGCCATTGGCAGCTCTTAAAGGTCTTTTTGGCAGCAATTGGCAGGGCAGGCGGACCTATTAACGGCGTTATTGGAATAACGATATGACTGGTTATTCTTTTAGCGCATAAAAAATAGGGTCTATAATCGGTACTTTCACACCTCATTACAGGCAACTATCATGGCAAATATCTATTTGGACAATCCGTCAACCATCGGTTTTACGCCCCTGGTAAAACTCAACCGCGTTACCACTGGCAATGTATTTGCCAAAATTGAGTCCAGGAATCCCAGTTTTTCTGTCAAGTGTCGTATAGGCGCCAGCATGGTGTGGGATGCAGAAGAAAAGGGCATTCTGACGGCTGGAAAGGCACTCATTGAGCCTACCAGCGGTAACACAGGCATTGCATTGGCCTATGTGGCTGCGGCACGGGGCTATTCGTTGACGCTGACGATGCCCAGTACCATGAGTATCGAGCGACGCAAGCTGTTGGCTGCATTGGGTGCCACGGTGGTTCTGACCGAGGGCGCAAAGGGTATGAATGGCGCCATACAAAAAGCCATTGAAATTCGTGACAGCGCTCCAGACCACTATGTGTTGCTGGGTCAGTTTGATAACCCTGCAAACCCCGCCATCCACGAAACCACGACCGGTCCTGAAATTTGGGACGACACAGATGGCAATATCGACATTTTTGTAGCTGGTGTCGGCACGGGTGGCACCATCACGGGCGTAGGGCGCTATTTAAAGCACACACAGAAAAAAGCGGTTCAATGTATTGCGGTAGAACCCACAGACTCTCCAGTGATCACACAGACGCTGGCAGGGCAGGAGATCAAACCAGGCCCACACAAGATTCAAGGCATTGGCGCTGGCTTTATCCCCAAAAACCTCGATTTGAGCATTGTCGATGGTGTTGAACTGGTTTCTAACGAAGAAGCCTTCGCCATGGCACACGAATTAATGAAAAAAGAAGGGATACTGGCGGGAATATCGTCAGGCGCAGCTGTCGTTGCGGCAAAGCGATTGGCGGAACGTCCAGAAAATGCCGGTAAAAACATTGTTGTGATCCTAGCGAGCTCAGCAGAACGTTACCTGTCGTCGCCATTATTTGAAGGTCACTTTGACGAAACACTGTCAGTGCAGTAATGGGAATGTGGAACAGGGCGGTCACATGTCGCCCTGTATCTGTCTGCAAAGAGGTTATAGTTCTACATTTATGCTTGACCTTGTTGCGTTTGGTTTTGATTATGAGGGGAGTGAATCTCTGGCAGACCCCGTAATCAGTACCTATACACTATTTCCTGTAATCTTTATTACAGGAAATAGCGCATTAGCCTAGATTAGCGTCCTTTCTCCCAGTTTCATAAGCCAAAACACAAACAGGATTGCATTTCCACCACCTCTAGAATGACCTATCGCACCCCAGAGCCAAAAACACATACCCAAGCCTATCGCCAACTAAGAACAGCCTGAACCATTCGTTCGTTCGTACGTTAGTTCTGTGTGTCATAACCGCCAAAAGCGCGACCAAATTCACGTAGCGTCGCCTAACCCTGTTTTCACGGCTTGCCGAACGTCTCTTTTTACCACGCCCAAACAAGACCCTTTAATCCAACAACGTAGATGCGCTACATCAACCAGACGGTAAATTGCTGTGCATCAGCACCAAATTGGCTACTTAAGCCTCAGGCGAGTTGGTAACGTAAGGCAACTTTTTTACCTTGATGGATCTACTGTGACAACTTTCAAAAACTACACAGACAATTTTGGTGAACGCTATGCCAACAGTTTGATCACCCTCGGCGCCTCTATTACCCATACGCTGCAGCACTTTGGCTGTGATGTTGTCTTTGGCGTTGGTGGCGACTTTGCTGCGAACATCATCTCATCGCTAGAAGAAAACATTCATATCGCACCCTGTGGCAATGAAATGAATG
>CAWUUZ010000115.1:0-8120 GCA_963925745.1 uncultured Pseudomonadales bacterium | reverse complement strand
GATGAAGGCATTCGTTATAAACGCGTTGTTAAGGGCGTAGCACACAAACATGGGTTTCAAGCCTGTTTTATGGCCAAACCCTTCACTGAGTTGGCAGGCTGTGGCATGCACATGCATGTCAGCCTAGCCGATGCAGAGGGCAACAACCTCTATGCCAGCGAAGACCCAACCGGTACGCCACTGTTAAGACATTCCATCGGCGGCATGATGGACTGCTTGCTCGATTCTTTGGCTATTTTTTGTCCCAATGCCAACTCTTTCCGACGCTTTCAAGCCAACAGTTATGCACCCTTGGCACTCAACTGGGGTGTAAACAACCGCACTGTGTCCTTTCGTATTCCGGGTGGCGCTGCGCCTAGCCGCCACATTGAACACCGTATTTGCGGAGCCGATGCAAACCCCTATTTGGCGGCCGCGGCTATTTTGGCAGCCATTCATACCGGTATATCGCAGACTATCGATCCTGGTCCCATCACCGAAGGCAATGGTTACGATCAGGGTGCAAAAACCCTACCTACCGATTGGCTCACCAGTCTTGATGCCCTAGAGCAATCGGCCTGGGCAAAGACCTACTTTGGTGAGGCATTCTTGACGGTATTTCTGGCAGTAAAACGCAATGAGTACCGACAGTTTATGGGTGAGGTTGGCGAACAGGATTGGCGTTGGTATTTGACCCACGCTTAATTTGCTGGGTCTTTATAGGCATCAACAGCGGGTTTGACAGCTAATTTGGCTGTCAGACTGACATTTGGATTAATTTGGTTATAATGCGCGCAACCTAACCCGCACTAGATTTACGATCTAGCCAGCTTACAGGATTTCCTATGTCTACCTTTGTTGTTTCAGCATTGTATCAATTCGTGACGCTTGACGATTTTGAAGCCCTGCGCGCGCCACTTCTGGCGACCATGAAAAAGAACCACGTCTATGGCACCCTGCTCCTTGCTCAAGAGGGCATCAACGGCACCATCGCTGGTACCCGTGAAGGCATCGACGCAACACTCAGTTGGTTGCGCAGCGATCCGCGGTTGGCCAATCTTAACCACAAAGAGTCCTTTCACGAAAAACTGCCCTTTAAACGCTGCAAGGTCAAATTGAAAAAAGAGATCGTCACCATGGGTGTCGAGGGTATTGATCCCAAGGCAGTGGTTGGCACCTATGTCTCCCCAAGCGATTGGAATGCCTTGATTAGCGACCCAGAGGTTTTGCTGGTAGACACGCGAAACGCCTATGAGGTTCAAATCGGCACCTTTACCCACGCCATAAACCCCAATACCGGCAGCTTCCGAGAATTTCCGCAGTTTGTCGCCGACAATCTCGACAAAAACAAACACAAAAAAGTCGCGATGTTTTGCACCGGTGGCATTCGGTGTGAAAAGTCGACTGCCTATTTGAAAGAACAGGGCTTTGAGAACGTCTACCATTTACAGGGTGGCATCTTAAAATACCTCGAAGAGGTGCCTGAAGAAACTTCTCTCTGGCAGGGTGAATGCTTTGTCTTTGATGACCGCGTCGCGGTTAACCACCAGCTCGAAAAAGGCCACTATGACCAGTGTCATGCCTGCCGTCGGCCCATCACCGACGCTGAAAAAACCCATGAACATTATGTTGAGGGTATCAGCTGTCATCAGTGTTACGACCAACTGACAGCAACCCAGAAGGCACGCTTTTCTCAGCGCCAGCTACAGATGACCCTGGCTGAAAAGCGCGGTGAAGCCCATATCGGATCAGCCGCCCAAAACGCCTTGATTAAGAACAGAACCAAGAAGAAACTGGCCGTGGCAGCACAGAAAAACGCACCAGTGAATAGCCCTGGTGCTCAGTAAGCATTTAGTGAGGGGTTTGCGTTTATGACTGTTCCTTTGATCGCCATCGTATTGGGTTTGGCATTACTGGTGTGGAGCGCTGATCTGTTTGTGACAGGCGCATCCGCTACCGCACAACGTTTTGGTATGCCACCCTTGTTGATCGGTATGGTGGTCGTCGGATTTGGCACATCAGCACCGGAAATGGTGGTGTCTGCAATGGCCTCGATTGAAAACAATTCTGGCATTGCGCTGGGTAACGCCTACGGCTCCAACATCACCAACATTGCCCTGATTTTGGGTGTGACCGCCATCATCAGCCCCATTGCTGTGCAATCGCAGGTATTAAGAAGAGAGCTGCCGATTTTAATCGCAGTCACCTTGCTGGCTGCATGGCAGCTATCAGACGGTCTATTGAGCCGCATGGATGCCGTCGTGCTTTTGGCGGTATTTGCCCTATTGATGGTCTGGACCATACGTCAGGGTATGGCGCACAAAACCGACAGCCTTAGCATTGAGATGACCGAAGAACTGGGTGGTACGGTCAAAATCAGCAAAGCCAAAGGCTTTGTACTTCTGGGCATTGGACTGCTGTTGCTCATTGTCAGTTCACGCGTTTTGGTGTGGGGCGCTGTTGATATTGCCCATCAATTTGGCGTCAGCGATTTGATCATAGGACTCACGATTGTGGCGCTAGGTACATCGCTACCCGAATTTGCGTCCTCTATTATTGCGGCCAGAAAGGGCGAGCACGACATCGCACTGGGCAATATCTTGGGATCTAACCTGTTTAACACCCTCGCCGTCGTCGGTATCGCGGGTGCCATTAGACCCGCCGCCGTACTTCAAGATATTCTCAGTCGCGACATTGCCATGATGGCGATACTCACCCTGTCTCTGGTCGTCATGGGCTATGGGATTAAAAAAGCGGGCAGTATTAACCGATGGGAGGGTGCTGTACTTTTGCTTGCCTATATCGGTTATACGGGCTATTTAATTCAAACGGTACTCTAGCCTAAATACGCCCATTTTGGGGGCAGGATGCAGAGATCTGATCTTGCGAAGCGTTAATGCTTGCCCTAAAATGTGATCTACATCTTGTTTTTTCACAACAAATCCCCGTGATTCTGAGGGGGTCTAGCAGATGATATTAGCAACCGAACTGTGGGTATTATGATGGCACAACTTAAAAGATTGACTGGATTTTTGGCAGTCGCATCATTGTTAGTGACTGCAATGGCGTCTACCAGTGCATTAGCGGTGACCAAAGATTGGCCAACGGCTTGCTACAATGAAGTGTCAATGTGGGTCACGCAGGCCTGTAAGGAATATATAGAAACCGTCTATTATCCCAGCCTAACCACGACAACGGATACGACTACGACAACAGCAGACGCCCCTGTTGTTCAAGAACCCGCTACCTATTTGGCAGGTCCTGGCCCAGTTTTTGGCGCTGGCGCAGCGGGGCTCGTGCTCGTTTTTGTTTCGTATCGGTTGCTTCTCAGACGCCGACGGTTACAACACCCCGATCATGGTTAAAGGTGACCGCTCTTATTTTTGGATAGCAGTCATTCTTCTGGGTGCAACGAATGCACTCATGCGCCCTGTCATCGCCTCAATGGAAGACCTGGGTTTTTGGAACAGTGCCTTCGACGCCTTTGGTATAAACCCAGCCGTGATGGCAGCCCTGCTGCTCTCTGTTGGTCTGATTCTGACACAGGAAGATGCACAGTCCACCAGCCGCGCAGATGTGTGGGTAGGTCTCTTTGTACTCATCGGTTTTCTGATACCTAGCGCCACCCTTAGCTGGATTTTCTTAGGGCTGTATGCCGGATATCTGGCGTTGCAAAAAGGGCTGACAACGGAACAACGGGCTGGCGTCGCTATTCTGATTCTGACCAGCTTTCGGCAACCCATTATGGGATTCCTCATTCATATCTTTAATGCCCCCATTCTGTCATTTGACGCTGCGTTGACCGCATGGCTGTTGTCGTCATTTGAAACGGGAATACACGCTGAAGGCAATCTGGTGATGAGTGGCGATAAGGTACGTTTGGTCATACTGACAAGCTGTTCGTCGCTAGCAAATCTGTCTTTTGCACTGCTATTTTGGTATGCAGCCTGCCGTTCCTTGGTCAGCCACTTTACGCGAACGATGCTGCTCTCTGGCGTGGGCGTAGCCGTTTCGATAGTCTTTCTCAATATCATTAGATTGGCTATGATGGCGAGCTCATCGGAACGCTATGCAGTGATACATGAAACCGCAGGAAAAACCGTTTTTGCACTATTGATGCTGTTACTTGTGGTGTCGTTTACCTATTGGGGAATAAGGAATGTCATCCAACGCACGCATGGCGATGGTCTTGGTCCTACTGCTCGGACCGCTTAGTCTATTGATGAAGCTTTGGGGCCCCAATCAATACGGGCCGGTTCCAACGCAGGTCCAGATTCCTGCTGCGCTTACCGACTTTTTGTCACAGTACAACCTGACCTTCTTTTCAAACTTGCACACCATCAATGCACAGGCCTATCAAATGGCCCTGTACCATGATGCGTCTGAGGATGCTACCTGCCTTGCCATGATTTACGTGATGCCGATGCCCATCAATGCGGAAGCAGAATTCATACTAGCCCGCCCCGTAGGCGTCGCGTCGGTTGACTTTTTCTATGTGCACAGAGGCAATGTAACCAATCGTTACCCCAGCACCAGCCACTGGTATGCCGGAGTCATCAACCGAGTCCGTCTGTTGGCTGGCCTGTCTCCGGTCAGTAATATCGTATACGGCATTGCGTCAACGTCACCCTGTGTGACGCCCCGCGATTTTGATTGGTCTCAACTCAGCTTTTAATCTCGCTGTCTGCCGATGCTATCAACGCTGCTAATGCCGCCTGTTTGCGCTGCAAATCTGATTCTATGGCGGCCCGGTCGTCACCCTTCGCCTCCTTTAACGCCAGTTCGATGGCTATCACCGCTTGCTGCGCCGATTCGAGTGCACTCTCTACCTTTTCAGCCCGATCAGCCTTATCAAACAGCATCTCTTCAGGTGTGGTTGCGGGTTTAGGCTCTTGGATGATGACCGATTCGGGGATCAGTGCGGCTGGGTTTTGAAATTGGCGCTGATTCATAAAGGCGGGTGAGACAATTTCAATGCCATCGTTGTGCAACGCATCCAATACCGATCGGTGTAAGTCAGACTTGGTGGTTATCAAACTCTTAACATCGGCCAACAGACCACTCACCCGATAACTGACAGAAAAGTTGCCCAACTCAATCACCTGAACAAAGGGATCTGTCAGACCTGTTTGCGTGGCCGCCAGTGTGAGTTGTTGGGTGACACGGGTATGGTGGATCTCATAACCCAATGA
Organism: uncultured Pseudomonadales bacterium; assembly: GCA_963925745.1. Lineage (GTDB taxonomy): Bacteria > Pseudomonadota > Gammaproteobacteria > Pseudomonadales > Natronospirillaceae > CAJXZL01. Next base: position 2,949 of record CAWUUZ010000115.1, on the reverse strand, counting down.
CACGCTGGCTGATATGAGTGCGCCTGTCCCGCTAATAACGATCACCGGTTGCTGCACCAAAACACTGTTGGGAATCGCAATGAGTTCACGCTGTTCACTTTGTATTTCGGTATCTAACAGTCCGCGTGCAGACACCCTGCCAAAGTAATCGCCGACACGAATAAAGTCTCCCGTTTTAAAAGGCCGGTTCATGCGTAACATGATGCCCGCTACGAGATTGGTTATTAAGGTTGTAGAAGAAAAAGCCAATAGTGCCGATGCAAGGACACCGATCAGGGCGATCACTTGATTGCGGGTACCTTCACTAACAGGTAAAGACAGGGCAATCAGCAGAATGGCTGCCACTGTTGCTCCAAGCATAACCAACTGTCTTGGAAGTCGTTCTTCTGTATTCAAGGCAGGATGGCGACGTAATAACGCCCAATTTAAGCCATAGAGAACAAGTACACTTGCCGCCAAGACCAACATAAAGGGAATGCCATTCATAAAGGTGTCTGCCCAGCCGCTCATTTCTGCTCCTTACCAATGGGTTGTCATGTTGTCTGCTCAAGTCTTATCAACTATAGACCCAGCGCTGCCAAATCATAGCAAGTATGTCTAAAGGCATCCATAGAGCCTCAGTGACTTTGGGCCTCAATACAACCAAAATGCGCTGACGATCATCAAACAGGGGTGCTACACTGCGCGCATTCCAACAGCGGATTTAACACCCCATGACAGCACTACAATTTAGGCCAGCAGAGGGCCATGACCTTGATGCGTTATTGGCCATAGAGGCACGCTGTTTTACCAGCGACCGTTTGACCCGCAGACGCTTTCAACATTGGCTTAAGGCGAAAAACTGCGTCTTTCTTGTCTGCCAAGATGCCGACGGTCTGGTGGGTTATGGCCTTGTTTTGCTGCATAAGGGAACCCGTCTATCACGGCTGTATTCCTTGGCCGTACATCCCCGCGCCCGGGGTCAGGGTGTCGCCAAGCAGGTGATTCAAAACGTTGAGACGGCAACATCAGACCGAGGCCGTCTGTATATGCGTCTTGAGGTGGCCAAAACAAACCTCGCCGCCATTGCGGTGTATGAAGCGGTTGGCTATCGCGTTTTTGATGAATATTCAGATTACTATGAAGACCACAGCGATGCCCTGCGTATGCAAAAACGCATTCGCTTGGGACCGGTAAAACCTATCGACAACGACATGCCCTGGTACCAACAGACCACTGAATTTACCTGTGGCCCCGCGTCACTGATGATGGCTATGTCGGGTCTGGACAAATCCATACAACCCCACCAAGCCTTGGAACTCGATTTGTGGCGTGAAGCCACCACCATATTTATGACCTCGGGTCACGGTGGTTGCCATCCGGTTGGTTTGGCCTTGGCGGCGCAGCGACGTGGTTTTAAGGCACACGCCTATATCAATACTGAAAAACCACTGTTTATTGAGGGTGTGAGATCAGAACACAAGAAGTCTGTGATGACCGAGGTTGACCGGCAGTTTCACATCAAGGCGGCTGACGAGGGGGTTGATGTGACTTTTTCTGACATCACCCAGGACAGCATACAAGCGTGGCTCAGCCAGGGTTGTGCGGTACTGGTTTTGATTAGCACCTATCGCATGGATGGCAAAAAGTCGCCGCATTGGGTCTGTGTCACCGCCATGGATGACCTGTGCCTCTATGTGAATGACCCCGATATGGACGACCACCAAATTGCCATGGATTGCCAACACATTCCGGTGGCACGAGAGGACTTTGCCAAGATGTCGAGTTTTGGCAGTGAACGGTTACGAACGGCTATTATTCTGGAGCCCAGACAGGCCTGAAGAAGGGGGAATTCTGAGGACTCAGATTCGCTGCGTTGGGCTAGCCACCCTGCTGCGTTTGTTTTATCGCCAATCGAATACGGGCGGCCAAGGCTGTCCAGTCTGCCGCCAACAGCGACGCGGGATCAACCATCCAACTGCCACCACAGGCCATCACCGTGGGCAAGGCCAAATAGGCATTCACATTGTGCGGACCAATACCACCGGTTGGCATCATCATGACATCGGGAAAGGGCCCCGCCAATGCCTGCAAAAAGGGCACACCGCCACTGGCTTCCGCTGGGAAAAACTTGAGGTGGTTCACGCCAAAGGAAAGCGCCAATTCGATCTGGGAAGGGTTGTTAACACCGGGAATCATGGGAATACCCTGGTCTAGGCAATAGCGTAGGTTGTCTGGATTGAAACCGGGGCTGACCACCACATCCGCGCCCGCATCCATGGCCTGAATGATCTGGTCTCGCCGCAGCACGGTCCCAGCTGCGAGCAAGAGGGTTGGCTCTGCCTCACGCATGGCGGCAATTGCCTGGGCCGCATGGGCGGTCCGAAAGGTAATTTCCGCGCCTGGCATGCCATTCAATACCAACAGCCGCGCCAAGGGTGCAGCAACCGCCACTGAAGGGATGTCGATCACCGGCAACAATCGAAGCGCTTTGAGTTTTTCTATGATGCCACGCTGGGTGATGTCTGAAGTGCTGTTCATAGTCTGTGCCTGCCATAAAGGGCATTGGTTGCCAGAATTGAGTTTAGCACGACAGAGATCATGCAACACCTGCAACAATATCGGTCTTGCTACCGCTACGCGTGCCATTTTTGACACAGCGCATGGAAATATCTTTATGGTCAATTGCGTGGCGATATGGATAATGATGGGGCAACACCTGAGCGAAACGCTCTGTACAGTCAGGCTTTTTAAACCCGCCATTACCTTTAAGTTTCGTTAAGGCGGGCCTGAAACCCCATTCATGACAACCCGGCAGTTCACTTTATAGGCCGCCAATAGGTTGTTGTCAGAGGAAAAACCATGCGCATTGCCATTCTTTCGAGAAACTCAAAACTCTATTCTACCCGTCGTTTGGTAGAGGCCGGCCAAGCCAGAGGCCACGAAGTTGACGTTATCGACACCATGCAC